>JAICUC010000069.1 GCA_025936075.1 Nitrospira sp.
CAGCATCTGAGCAAAGTCGCGATCGCCTCGAATGGTATTGAGAATGAGAATGGCGTGTTCGAGATCCGTTTCGCGAAAATGCCGCCCACGATGGATGATTTTACCCGAAGCCGCCAGCAGGCGTAGCGGTTCATTCAGCGTAGGACTGATGACCGTGACCCGCGCACCGGACTCGAGCAGGCGTTGTGACTTTTCCGATGCCTCCTCATCGCCGCCGATCACCAGAACCGGCCAACTTCTCACGTCCAGAACCAATGGAAAACCAGGATTCGCAGCCATGATGATACTCCCGTTTCGACCGAGTGGCTCAGTATCCGAGAATGGACCTCCCTCATGCAAGAGGGATTTCAGGAATCTCATTTCCCATTTTGATCGGTCCATCGCTATAATGCAGCACGCGGGAAAAACTGGAATGACTACGTGCGAAACTTTGGAGGATTCGTCGAGAGACAGAGGGTGCGGAAGCGCTGTCCACAGAGTCTTTTCAAGATCGAGCGTTACGTATCGGCCGGATCTGCATCCAGCTCCATATTCCAATAGAGATAATCACGCCAGCTTTCCGGCGTGTTGCGAATGCCGATAGTGATGGTGATGACGGGACTCCATCGAGGTTTCACGGGCCGCTTCTTTAATCTCATGCCGGCCTCTTCCGGCGTACGCCCGCTCTTCCGATTGTTGCATCGCCAGCAAGCGG
Source organism: Nitrospira sp. (assembly GCA_025936075.1). GTDB lineage: Bacteria > Nitrospirota > Nitrospiria > Nitrospirales > Nitrospiraceae > Nitrospira_D. Next base: position 695 of record JAICUC010000069.1, read on the forward strand.
TGACGATATTCTCCCATGTCTTTTTCCCACCCTTGGCGATGGGCACGACATGATCAAACGTCAGCTCTTCCGTCCGAAACCTGTGGTTACAGTATTGGCAGCAGTACCCGTCTCGCGTAAAAATATTGATCCGGGAGAACTTGACGGCACGATGACTGTCTTTCAGTTTAACCAGTTTCAGCAGTCGCATCACCGCTGGAAGTTTGATCGACAAGGAAATCCCATGGATTTCCCGGTCGTAGACTTCCAAGACTTCGACTTTTCCTTGCCACAGAAGGGCGATCGCTTTTTGCCAATGCACGACCCGCAGAGGTTCATAGGTCGCATTGAGCAGGAGAGTCATTTCCATGCAGGAACCTCATCCCCTATCGGGCCTCCACACCGGCCAGTGAGTGTTTCCGCCGGGCAGGGGTACAGGCTCATAGTTCTATGCCATAAGGTGGCGTTGAAATCAAGCAAGCGCCCATCTGGTGCCGCATACGGCGGACCGATGGCGGGATGACCATGATGAATGACTTCGTCAGAGTGGCCTTCACGGACGAGATCCCACCAGGCACGGGACGAACCGTGGAAGTCGATGGGATTTGGATTGCGGTCTTCAACGTGGAGGGAACGTTTTATGCGATCGATAACTCCTGTCCCCACGCAGGCGGGCCGCTCGGAGAAGGGAAACTGTGCGAGGCCGTTGTCGAATGTCCCTGGCATGGCTGGAAATTCAGCGTCATTTCTGGAGAACGGGTCGGCAATCCGAATTTCCAGGTCGCTTGCTGCGAGGTTCGGATCCAAGCGGGTGAAGTTCAGATCGCCATCCCACCTGCGCTCAGAGAACCGGCTTAACTTTGCGATGGAGCGGTCAGCTGTGGAGCAGGTGGTTCGTCCGTATCAGGCGCTTTGGGCGTCACTCCGTCCGCCGGCAACGAGGCGGCATTGACCTTCTTGAGTTCGAGATGCGCATGCCAGATGAATTCTCGCTCGAACCATTGGCCACGCATCCCCTGATCGCGAAGCTGCACGCGGATTTCGTAGATGTCTCCCTCGACATGCTTCACTCGCCATTCGCCGAGCCGAACTCCCTGCCCGCGATCTTTCATCACACGGACATGTTCGTTCATGGCCTTGAGGATTGTCGAGTGCCCGATCGCCGGATGGCGCTGCACCAAATCCAACGCCTCCACTTCTTGCTTGTCTCTCGACAGAGCGGTCGGCGGCAACGAGGTCCATGCATAGTAGAGCCCACCCAGGGTCACAACCGCGACGGCTGAATAGCGGATGAGGTGGACGCCGAGCGATCTCGTGAAGGTGCTGCTGTCGGTCATCCCGAAGTGTTATCTCCGTGTAGGAGACCAAAATCGCGGATCCTTGTTGACTGCACGGCCTCATCTTAGGAAGGCCCAGACGCCATGTCAATGCAGCTTCGAGATTTGGTCGTGACAAGGGCCGCTTGTGTGGTGAAAAGCCGGTGTGTTACAAGTACGAGGAAGTCTCAAGACGGTCGGGCGTGGAATGAGTACGGTGCATGAAATTCTTTTTGTACGGCGATCTCCTCAATCCCTCACAACTCAAACGGCGAGCCCCGGAACACAGATTTCTCTACCTCGCGGCCTTGTCGGACCATACCGTCAAATTTTGCCGATGGTCGTCACAATGGCGGTGCGGGCTCGCCAGTATCGTGCCTTCACAAGGTGAAAAGACATGGGGAGGAGTATTTGAACTCACGGACGAAGACGTGAACATCATGGATCAGTTTGAGCAGGATGTGCCCCAGGGAGCATACCGCCACCTGCAAGTCACCGTCTCGGCTGCAAACGGAGAAAAAGAACTCGTTACCACCTACGCAGCAAATCCGATCGGAAAGTTCAAACCCAAAGACCATTACCTGGACTGGGTGCTGAAAGGGCTCAAACAGTGGAAGCTTCCGGAGGAAGTGATCCAGGAGTGGGAATCGTATCGGCCGCGATAAGCACGTCATCCTAGGTCGATTTTTATTGAGGAGACTATGCCAAAACCAAAATATCACATTCTCGTTTGTACCAATTCCCGTCCTCCCGGCCACCCCAAACCGTCTTGTGGGTCGGCCGGTGCTGCGCAGTTGCTGATGGCTTTCAATATGGGGTTAATGCAGCGATCCGTCCCGCCTGGGGAGGTGTTGGTGAGCGCGACAGGCTGCCTCGGTCCCTGTGAGCAAGGTCCGACGGTCGTCGTCTATCCCGACAATACCTGGTATTCCAAGGTCACTGAGACGGACGTCGCCACCATCCTTGATGAGCATGTCGCGAACGGGACACCGGCCGCGAAGCTGAATCCAGACGCCGTGTGGAAATAAACTCAACCACTGAATATTGCTTCGCGGTCAGATGAGACTGACGCTTGATTGCGTAAATTGATTGCTGGTAGCGTATCTCTTGGCACATGACCATACCAAGTCATCACGAGCACAAAGACCATGCGCCCGGCTCAATCGGGTGCCTGGTCATTACTTGCAGCGATACCCGAACACCCGAGACCGACACAAGCGGCCGACTGATCCAAAAACTGCTTGAAGGGCAAGGTCATACCGTCGCCGCCTATCACATCGTCAGGGATGAGCCGGAGCAGATTCAGTTTCGGATCGCTCAAGGTACCGCCAGCGATGTCGTGCAAGCGATCATCGTGAATGGCGGCACAGGAATCTCGCGGCGAGATTCGACCTTTGAAGCGGTGTCCGAGATGTTAGAGAAGCGGCTTGATGGATTCGGGGAAATCTTCCGTTTTCTGACGTATCAAGAAATCGGTTCACCGGCGATCATGACCCGCGCCACCGCCGGGATTCTCAACGGTCGCGTGCTTTTCTCCATCCCAGGCTCAGAAAATGCCGTCCGCCTCGCGATGGAAAAGCTGATTCTCCCTGAGCTGGGTCACCTGGTCAGAGAACTGACAAAGTGAAGTGCTGAGAGTTGGGTGCTGGTGCTGAGTTGGATTCATACATCTCAGCACTGAGCACTCGGCACTTTTGTCAATCCTGCATGATCTTCGGTTCAGAATAACTCTCATCGGTCGAAATCTTCGACTGGGCATACCGCTTATAGTGCCGTAGCAGATCGCGCACGGAGACGATGCCGGAGATGTCACCGTTCTTGGTCACACCGAGATGGCGCACCCCGAGGTCGGCCATCATGTCCTGGGCATCGTCGACCGATTGACTTCCTTCGATCGTGCAGATCGGTGTAGTCATGATTTTTTCGACCGTCAATTTGCCCAAGGGTTTACCGCTCGCGACAGCGCGGCGCACGATGTCGGTGTCCGTCACAATTCCGACCAATTGTTTGCCCTTTTTTACCAGGAGCGATCCCACACGCGCCTGGCGCATTGTTTTGGCCGCACTGGCAATCGAAGTCTTCGGTCCGATGGACTTTGGACCCTTGTTCGCAATTTGACTCACTGTAGCCATTTCCTCCCCCCCTTTCATATTCATCATATACCGACAGTGGATTGCCGACGTTCGAACGCCGGCCACATTGGTCGGGCGTAGATTATCATGAACGGCCTGAACGTGCGAGGCCGTTCGCTCGCATGAGCCGGACCGTTCGCCATAAAATTGCATGGTGGAGAAAGTAAGACAGGCGTAGATGCCAGACACTGACGACTCAGCAAACGAGCACGATCTTGCCGAAAAACTTTCGGCTGGCCATCAATTCCTGAGCAGCGCGGGCCTCTTGAAGAGGAAATGTGCGATCGATCACGGCGACCAACCGCTTCTGACCCATGAGTTCCGCCGCTTTTACGAGTTCCGCCCTCGTGCCCATATAGGATCCCTTCACCGTGAGCTGCCGGGAATAGAGAGAGCGAAGGTTCAGCGTGACGTCCCCACCGGTGGTCGCACCGCAGGTGATCAGGCGGCCGCCTTTTGAGAGCGACTCCAAACAACTGTCCCATACCTCCGGCCCGATGTGTTCGACCACCACATCGACTCCTCGCCCTTCCGTCAGCAATTTGACCCGCTCCGAAACCTTTTCCTTGGAATGATTGATCACCGCATCGGCTCCTAAGATCACGGCTTTGGGAATCTTGTCATCGGAACCGACCGTGGTGATCACACGCGCACCCGCCAATTTCGCCAACTGAACAGCCATCATTCCGACGCCGCTCCCCGCTCCCATCACCAGCACAGTTTCTCCGGTCTGGAGCTCGGCCAGTCCAAACAACATGTGGGAGGCCGTGACAGAAACGAGTGGAAACGCCGCGGCTTGTTCGACGGTGACATTTTCGGGTATCGGCAACACATTTCGAAACGGAACATTCACATACTCGGCATAGCCGCCGTGCCTCCCGGCTCCCAAAAGATTGTACGTTCGGCACATATTGTCCCGACCAGCCAAGCAGAACTCGCAATTCCAGCAACTGATACCGGGGGACACAAAGACCTGTGTTCCGACAGCGATGCCTTCGACTTGGGCCCCCGTTTGTTCAACGGTCCCGGAAACGTCCGAACCTCCCACATGGGGTAACGGAACGGCATAGGCGGGGCTCCCTTGTCTGACCCAAAGGTCGAGATGGTTCAGCGCGCAAGCCTTTACCCGAACCAGCACGTCTTGAGGGCCGATCTTTGGCACTGGCAGCTCTTCATACCGGAGCTTCTCCGGTCCACCATGCTCACGAAAAAGTACCGCCTTCATAACCTTCATAAGTAGTGTTGAGTGCTGAGTACTGAGTGCTGAGTATGTTAAGGCAAGATCGAACGGGTTCACTCAGAACTCAGGACCCAGCACTTCCTTAGAACGTTAGTGTCCCTTCCACCACCATGACACACTGTCCACCGACCTTCACACCTTGGATCACGTCGTCGTCGGACTCAACCTGCACCAGAATCCGGGATGGCCGACCGATTTCGTAGCCCTGCTCAATAAGGATGTCCGTCCTCGGTCCCACTTCAACGACGCCGTTCTGAACCAAGTATGCTCCAAGCGCCCCGCCGGCGCTCCCCGTCGCAGGATCCTCCAAGATCCCGATTTTCGGCGCAAACATCCTCGCATGGACAGAAGCGAACGATTCAACGGTCACTGTCGTGAAAACCATAATTCCGTTGGCCCCGAATCGTTCGCAGACATTAATGATGGCCGAAGCGTCCGGATTGATCGACCGTACAGCCGTCAACGTCCGCACCGGCACGATCAAGACCGGTAAGCCGGTCGACACGACTTGAAGGGGCCATTTCATGTCGGCGATCACGTGCTTCGGCAAGCCGAGCGCTCCACCGGCCGAATACACGTCGTCGATGCCATCGATAGGATCGAGAAATTCCGGCCTGGGTTGAGACATGACGACCCGCGCCACACGATTCTTTTCCATATGCAATTCGACAGGGAATAAACCGATATTACATTCCTGCATGACATGCGTCACCGGTTCCCGAGTAGAAACCCTTCCGAGCTGGGCCAACACATAAAATGTGCCCAGTACCGGATGGCCGGCAAAGGGAATTTCCTGAGTCGGGGTAAAGATCCGCAACCGAGCAACTGCAGCAGGGTCGGTCGGTGGCAAGACGAACACGGTTTCCGATAGATTCATCTCCCGCGCAATCTGTTGCAGCTCGTCGTCCGTCAGTCCATCAGCGTCTGGGAACACCGCGACGGGGTTGCCGCCGAACGGTTGAGAGGTAAAGTCGTCGGCCTGATAGAATTTGAGAGACCGTTGTTCAGCCATGGTCACGTCCAAACTTGCCTGGATCACATCGTAGAACCCGATCATGCCATGATAAAACAACCGCCATCATTTGACAGGCCTCCTCCCTGTTTGGCAGACTCCGCCCATGGATCCCATCACCGAGCAGGACGTCGCCCATGCGTTGGAAATTCTTGGCCTCACGCTGCCCATCACCACCGAAGACCTGGAACGGGCGAAGCGCGTCCAGCTCTACAACTGGAACCCCGCGCGCTATGCCGGCCTCACCAACAATCCGAAGCAATATATGCAACAGTTCCGGAAAGCTGAAGAAATGACTCGGACTGTGGAGGCTGCATATATGTTACTGACGGCTGTCCTTGTCCCAGATACGGAAGGCTAAGGTCAAGATTGAGGTTACGCGCTCCCTCCCGAACGTAACCTTATCCTCAGCACCAGCTTTGAGCTGATTCCTCGCCGGCCGTCACCCACGCCTCAATCTTCCTCAACCGGCATCGTGACTGGTGACACGTGACATTCCTTCGTCGCCCTGCGAATGCGCAACCGGCCAGGTAATCAAGCCCGACACTCCGTCCGGCGATCCGACCGGTTGCGTCTGCTGAGCATAAATTTGCGGCAACCGGTTCGTCCCGAACTTCGAGATGTAGAGAAAAACGTGTTCGCGAGAGTTGACCCGCACGGCCCAGGGGTGAAAATCTTGCTTGTAGAATTCCTCGCAGAGCTGCATCGCATCGAGACACGACAGCGTGCCGGGGTCATTCAACGTGTAGTAATAGTCCAGGGGGAGATCGTACTCGTCCTGCTTGTGGATCGTCATGCCGAATTTTTCCGGATGACGCACCATTGGAGTGTGGCGGTAGGCCACGAAGTAGAAAAGTTCCAGCGAGTGAATCACCGGCTGGTGATCGAGGACAAACTGACGAGTTTCCATGGCCTCCTCGAACGTTTCCCCGGGAAAACCATAAAAAGCCATCACATGGTTCCAAATCCCCGCCTTCGCCGCCATCTGAAGGTTGCGCTCGATGACGCTTTTCCGAGCGTGCTTGTCCATGAGATTCAAGACCCGCTCGTTCGCCGACTCCATCCCATAATACAGCGTGCAACAGCCGGCCTTCGCCGCGAGATTCCAGACGGCTTGATCTTGCAATGTTTCTTCAAACCGAATGAGCGTCGTCCATTTGATCCCGACATCTTGGTCAACCAGGAGCTGGGAGACTTTCTTGAAGAGGGCCGGTGGATAGGATTCATCAGAAAATAGAAAATGTCGGCAGTGGTACTTATCCCGGAGGGCCTTGATCTGATCGATCACCAGCTGAGCCGGCATTCCCCTGTACTGATCGAAGTAGCCTTGACCATGGTCGCAGAACGTACAGCGGCCCCAATAGCAGCCGCGCGTGGCCAGATAGGGAATGATCAGTTCCGGAACGAAGTAACGATCCAGCGGCATGCCCTCAAAGTCCGGCAAGGGCAGCGCATTGGTCTTCTCGGTATACACTTCGGAATTCCGATGGAGACCTGACTCATCGCGATAAATGAGGTTGGGAACCGACGCGAGCGTCCGCTGCCCATTCAACGCTTCGATGAGCCACAACAGCGCATGCTCCCCTTCATAGAGAATAGAGGAATCAAATACGTCTGTAAAAAATCTCTCATGCCTTACAAGATCTTCTTGTAGTCGTGTGATGATATTGCCGCCCACCACCACATGGACCTGCGGGAACGTCTCCTTGATCATCTTGCCGAACGTTAGACCGGCCAAGAGCTGCATTTGTGTCCCAATGGAAATTCCGACCACGTCCGGCTGTTCCCTTGCCACGTCCGGCATGACCAACTGATTGCAAAGATCCCGATAGACGTTTACCTGCTCATCGTCCAAACAGGCAAATATTTCTCTCGAAACACCGGGACGATACCCGAGATTGCTTTCCATCGGATAGAACACGAGGGAGGCAGGATAATAGGCGGCCGAGATATAGGCCATCGTCTCACGGAAGGTGTTGAGCGCTCCTTCCAACATCTCCGCCTCATAGAAACGTTCGCCACGCACGATCAGCTTGGCATCTTCGGCTCGATCCGCCAGATCGAAGACATCGAGGTCATAGGCCTGTTCCACAACCGTCAGATGACTCACATCCCGCTCAGTCAGGAGTCCCGCCTTCTCTTTCTCTTGCAGGGACTTCAGCTGCATGCCCAACCGAGCCTTCACCCAGATCAGAAACTCCATGCTGAAGAAGTGATCCCACATGCCGATGTTGATATCGCGCTGGATGACCGTATGGCCGGCCTCACGCAAGACGGCTGTCAGCGAAGGCAAGGCAAGGTATGGCGCCGTCGGTACCCACTCGGGCGGAAAGATCAGCATGACCTTCGATTTTTTCCGATCTTCTTTCGTGATCGGGGTCAAGCCATCAATCTGTAGAAGTCCATTGCTGCTCATGGTCATTACATCTGTCTTTCGTGAAGCGCATCTCGTCTCTCGCAGACATTCCGAGAGCAATGATCTTGTGCCTCACGCTTCACGAGATACACTCCCTTACATCTTTCCTGCAAGCGTCGGCGTGACTCCGACTGTTTTAACCGATCGATACTGAAGATCAGACAGCTTCCCTAAGCCGAATCTTGAGATATAGAGAAAGATATATTCACGAATATAGAGGCGCAAGTCCCAGCCGGGATTGTGGTTCCGCTCGAACTGCTCGAACACCCGCTCCGCCTCTTCGATGCTCATGCCGTTCTTCACCGTGTAGTAGTAGTCCAATGCCAAATCCCACTCCGGATTCTTGTAGGCCGTCACGCCCCACTTCTCCGGGTGTTTCGCCACCGGATTATGCCGCCCCAGATCGAACGTCCCGAATCCCAGGGAGTGGACATGGTCCTTGTTTTGCTCGAGAAACTGCACCGACTGCCAGGCCTCCTCCTTCGTCTCGCCGGGAAAACCGAAGAAGCCCATACAGTGGTTCCAGATGCCCGCCTCCGCCGTCAGCTTCAAATGCTGTGTCATCACCTCCGCCGTCGTCGCCTTGTCCATCAGCTGGAGCACCCGCTCGACGCCGGACTCGTAGCCGAAGTGCAGATAGCGGCAGCCCGATTCCTTCGCGTCCTGCCAGACGGCGTCTTCCAGCAGACTCTTCTCGAACCGCATGTGCGTCGTCCAGAAGATGTCCATGTTGCTCTCGAGCAATCCCCGAGAGAGCTTGCGGAACAGCGCCGGCGGATAGGACTCGTCGGTAAAGTGAAAATGTTTGGCGCCATACTTGTCGCGCAAATAAGTGATGTCGGCGAGAATGTCCTGAATCTTCTTCGACCGATAGCCGGCGGTATAGCCCTCGCCGTGGTCGCAGAACTCGCAGCGGCCCCAATAACATCCTCGCGTCGCCAGATAGGGCAAGACGCGCGTGGGGACGAAATACTTCTCGAGCGGCAATCCGTCGAAATCCGGCGGCGGCAGCGCGGCCATATCTTCCGCATAACTCAGCGGCGATACATGGATGCCGGTCTCGTCCTTATAGATCGTATTCGGCACATGAGCCAAACTCTGCTTGGCGCCGACCGCTTCGACCAGTTGCGTGAACGCCGTCTCCCCTTCATACACCACGGCGCTGTCGAAATACTGAAAGAGCGGCGACTGCGGCAGGACATCGCGCAGGCGGGTGACCGTATTGCCGCCGATCGTGACGTGGATATGGGGAAAGTGCTGCTTGATGAGGGCGCAGAAGGTCATGGTCGAAAACATCTGCTGCTGCAGGACAATCGAGATTCCGACCACGTCCGGCTGCTCGGCCTGAATCACCGGCTTCACCAAATGGTCGAACACGTCCCGGTACACGTTGACCTGTTCGTCCCGGACGGCATCCATCACCTCGGCCGAGACGTACGGCTTGTACGACAGATCCGTCTCCATCGGCGGCATGCAGATTCGCGCCGGAGAGTAGACCAGCGAAATGATCGCTGTAACCTCACGAAATACTTGGATTGCCCATTCTAACTTGTCGATGTCGTAAAACTTTTCATTTCTGACGATATGCTTTGCCTCTTCCGCATCCCGGATCAATTTCTCCATCCGAGGACGCGACACATCACAGAGCGCCAGCTGCACATCCATCTCCCGCTCGGCCAGATCCCGCTTCTTTGACAACTTGCGGAGCCGATCCAATTGCTGCGGCACCCGGCGTAAGACCTTCTTCAGAAACTCCTCGCTGAAGTACCAGTCCCACATTTCGCAATTGATATCTTTTTGAATGACCCTATGCCCGGCTTGGCGGAGGACTGAGGTAAGGGATGGGAGGCTCAAATAGGGTTCGGAGGGGTACCAGTCCGGCGGGAAGATCAACATGACCTTCATCTTCCGGCCGCTGGAAGCTTCAAACAGTTGGCGATTGAGGAGAATCAGCTCCTTCGACGCCCGATCTCCCTTCGAATACTCGACTTTCATAGGAATTTGACCATTTGTCCTTCGGCAGCCTAGCGACCTGAATCTTACAGAAAGCCAATGGCTTACAGAGGAAAAACGTATTCTACGGAGATGCCGGTTTGATATGCAAGGGCGAGGGATTACGGGGCAACCAGATACTTTCCCCGCTCGCTGAGCGTATACAAGGGCAAGAAAACCGAATCACGGATTGCTCAATATTTTCAGAATGCGCTTTGCGAGGTGTTCATGGATTTCCGTGTGATGCCGGACTGGCCGAGATACTTTGGTGTGATCAAATGCCGGCGTACCACTCGTACCCCTGATCTTCCCAGTAGCCGCCCTTTCCCCCGCCGATACCGGCCAGCGAAGCAACGAGTTCCAAGCCCATCACATACTTCGCATGTTTGTAGCCCAATTGACGTTCGATCCGTAGGCGAATCGGCGCGCCGTGAGGAATGTCGAGCGGCGTTCCGTTCAGGTCGTACGCCAGAAGCGTCTGGGGGTGATAGGCGTCCTGCAGGGCGACGCTTTCATAATAGGGAGCGCCTTCGTCGTCACTGTCGGCGCAGTGGAACACGACGTACCGAGCCTCCGGCAGCGGTTCGACCAGATGCATGAGATCTCCCAGAGGTACGCCCGTCCATTTGCCGATAGCGCTCCATCCCTCCACACAATCATGCCTGGTAATCTGTGTGCGCGACGGCATGGCGCGGAGTTCGGCGAGCGACCATGTCGCGGGCTTGGCGACAAGACCCGTGACACCGACCTGCCAGTCGACAAAGTCGCGCTCTGCCTTGGCAACGTAATCCGAGGTTCCCGGATGGGTGTTGCCGTTGGGTGGAAAGACGGCGGAGATATCGCGCTCTTCATATTCCTTGGCCAACGCGTTCGCCGGTGTCAGCGCACGCTGCACGCGCTCGGTCCAGGCTTCCGTGTGGCCGAGCATCTGCCGAACCCACTCGCTGCGAGAAAGATTGTCACAGCCGGAACTGGCCATGATGCCCGCGACACCGGCGGCGGCCTTCAAGAGCTGACGGCGTCCGAGCCTGTTACGTGTCATGGCGGCCTCCTTTGACGGCAAACCAGCCGGTGATCATCGAGCGCATATTGTTGATGAATCCCGTCATGACAACCTGGAGAACATGCACCGCAACGAAGCCCACAAAGGAAAAGCAGGCGATGAAGTGGAGAGTGCGCGCCCCCTGCCGCCCGCCGAATAGCGGGAGCAGCCACGGGAACGCGGTATCGATCATGGGCGACATGCCGAGCCCGGTCAACACAATGACCGGCGCGAGCACGGCCAACACGACCAAATACGCCAGCTTCTGCAGTACATTATACCCTGTGGCCGCCTCCCCTTTTGAATGACGCAAGAACAGATGATTCTTCACGGCCCGTCCGGTGTGACGAAGTTCGACCGTCGTCGGCACGAGATCACGGGACAGATGCCGGTTCAGCAGCCCATAGGCGACGAAGAATACACCCGTGATCACGAACATCCACGCAAAAAACAGATGCCACTGCCGACCCATGGCAAGCCACTGCGGACCGGGCAGCGTGGCCCAGACCGGAAACGCCCGTCCTCGATGGTCCGAATACCCGAGCACACCGGTGGTATCGAAGGCATGGCCGAAGATCGTCGTGACACCTTTGACCTCCCCGGTTTCCGTTCGCACCGGGCGAATGGACAGCAGCGCGTCGTTCCGATCCGATCGGTCTCCCCAGTAGAGAGCGGGATGGGCATTGAAGATTTGGAGTCCACTCATGACGAGGACGACTAGGCACAGCGCATTGACCCAATGCGCAATCCGGACGTGCAGCGTATGGCGATAGGTCCATGTCACGGAATCGACAGCACGCGAGTCGAGTGAAGACGATACAGCCGGCGCCGGTTCCCCTTGACTCGTCGCAGACTCCAAACAAGGATGTGCGCTGCTCCTGTCCGCCATGTCATGACTCCCGA
>JAICUC010000035.1 GCA_025936075.1 Nitrospira sp.
CAAACAAGATAAGATTCGAGATATTATCGGTCAGGGCGGTAAGACGATCCGTGGGATTCAGTCCGACTGCGGAGTGAAGATCAGTGTTGAAGATACCGGCCTTGTGACGATCGCTTCTGCGGACGGTGAGTCATTACAAAAAGCCAAGGAAATCATCAACCGCTTGACTGAGGAAGTCGAAGTCGGAAAGGTCTACATGGGGACAGTGAGGAAGATTATGGACTTCGGCGCATTTGTGGAAGTGTTGCCGGGTACGGATGGATTAGTTCATATCTCTCAGTTGGCGCATCACCGCGTGAAAGCCGTGTCCGACGAGGTGGCTGAAGGCGATCAAATCCTTGTGAAAGTGCTGGAGATCGACAAACAAGGCAAGATCAGGCTCAGCCGAAAAGAGACCATCCCTGCGCCGGCAAGAAACGGCGCAAGCGATTCAGCGGGCGGGTAACACTTGTACCGCAAGCTCATTCTCGATAATGGAATCCGCCTGGTCACGGAACAGATTCCGACCCTTAAATCTGTGACGGTTGGCATCTGGGTCAACGCGGGTTCTCGTGATGAAAGTCCCGCAGAGGCGGGATATTCCCACTTCATTGAACACATGCTCTTCAAGGGGACGAGTACTCGTTCGGCGACGGATATCTCCCGTGAAATCGACGCGTTGGGGGGCGAAATGAACGCCTTCACGACGCGGGAGGCAACGACGTTCTATGTCAAGGTTTTGGATCAGCACTTGCCCAAGGCATTGGATTTGCTCTCTGATTTATTTCTTCGTTCGCGACTTGGTCAAAAAGAAATTGAGAAAGAGAAACAGGTGGTGCTCGAAGAAATTCGTATGGTCCAGGATGACCCTGAAGATCTGGTTCAGGATCTTCATACCAAGTTGGTCATGGGGCGACATCCCTTGAGTCGGCCGATCTTGGGGCGAGAATCGACCATCGTCAGGATCAGCCGGCGGGACCTTCTTGAGTATATCGACACCCATTACTGTCCGGAAGAAATCGTGGTGGCGATTGCAGGGAATTTTGATCAACGTCAGCTTGAAAAAACAATGGCTCGCATCTTTGGCGGGTATCGCACATCCTCAAACGGCATTTCTCGCAAACGTTGGCCTCCTGAGTTGCAGGGGGGCACGATGATAAAACAGAAGCCGTTGGAACAGGTTCATCTCTGTGTAGGATTCGAGGGGATTGCAGCCGGGCATAAGGACCGCTACGCGGTCTATGCGTTGAACGCGGTGCTCGGCGGCAGTGTCAGCTCGCGGCTATTCCAGGAAATCCGAGAAAAGCGAGGTTTGTCCTACTCAATCTACTCGTTTTTGTCCGGCTATTCAGACAGCGGCACCATTACGGTATACGTCGGGATACGAGCACGAGAGGTTGAGCGGGTTCTGGATTTGGTCTACCGTGAAATTCGAAAACTGGCCCGGCATGGTATTGATGGCCACGAACTGAAACGCACGCAGGACCAAATGAAAGGTAGTCTCATGCTGAGTTTGGAGAGTTCACATAGTCGGATGAACAAACTTGCCAAGGACGAACTGATTGGCGGAACCCATACGACCTTGGATGATTTGATTAAAGAGATCGATGGCGTAACCGAGCAGCAAGTATTTCAGATCGCCCAAAATTTGTTGATCGGCGACAGAATCGCGCTGACCGGAGTAGGTCCTCTTTCTTCACGTCAAGCGAAGGATTTGGGAGCAAAATTTTCTTAACCGTCCTGCACATGAAGATCTATTTCTTAAAATCCCGCAACAGATTGTTATCCATTGACATTTCGTCCAAAGTTTCTCTAGATTCGAATCCATCAAACATTTCCTTGACAGGACCATCGCAGTTTCAGTACCGTTCCGGTACGGGTCGGGGAGTTTCCGTCGTTTTTTGATGCGCAAGCTATTGAAGCATGAATGAAGAACGAAAGTCTTCCAAGTTTGATTTAGCGATATCCAGCTATTGGGACGAATAACGCCTCATTGGACTATCGGGCTCAATTTGACGAAGGAGGGATACGTATGAAGAAGGTTGTCATTCTAGCTGCCGTAGCGGTGTTTTCGGGGTTCGGCTTGCTAGCGGCCGGGGTCTCCCTAGCTGCCGACCTGGAAAAATTAGGCCTTGCTGATACCGTCGTCGGGGGAAAGCCGATGAAGGCTGAAGCCGCGGCCAAGACGCTGCAAGGCCGTGTCTGGTCGCAGTGGGCAGATAACCCGGATGGGGAACTCTTGTTCGGCGTTCAATATTGGAATTCCGGAGAGCCGGGATCCGGCACTCCTATGGGCCGATCATCGACGACATTTGACGTGAAGCCGCCTGATCCGTTGTTCAGCTGTTGTGCCTGGGGTTTTACCGGCGGCAGTGAAAAAAATTCGACCTATTCAGGCTGGTACCAAGCGGCCACGACGGTTCGTCTTGCCGTCAAAGATAAATCCCTGATGGATCAGATCATCAAGGCCTCTCAAGAATTGGTGGCTATGGAGATCACGCTGGACGGCAGAACCATCACCGGCTTCAAGGTGATCAAGGACTAGTCACTTTCAATGTCGAAGAGTTGTTGAAGGAGGACGCGATTATGATGATGCAGAAGCGAGGGGCAGCCGTTCTGGCCGCCGTAGCGCTGATAGTCGGTATGGGTTCGACTGCTTCAGCCATTGAGTCATTTCAAGAGCGATTCGAATGGGGCGATTTGAGCAAACCAACCACCCTACAGGGCCGAGTCATAGTCCTTGATCCCTACGATGAAGCGGTGTGGATCAACATTGCCGTCTTCGGTGGTAATGCCGAGAGCGGCTTGTACTGGCAAAAGATTCATCCAGGTAAAAATGTGAAGTTCTATGCCGATAAGTCCGCCTGGCAAGAGCTGAAGAAGATGGGTCGATCCCATGCCGGACCCGCAGCCGCGAAGGATGTGCCCCCCGGCAGCACGACGGACTTAATCGAATTCGTCGTCACGGAGACTGAGCAGAACCATCGGGTGATTTCATCAGTGAAGAAGATTCCTGAGGTATCTGGCGCAATGGGCAAGCCCTTGAGCATCTCCTCGCTACGCCTCAAAGATTGTGCCGGAAAAAGTGAATTCGACAAGGCTTGCGCAACAGCCAAGCAAGATCTCAACACGTCGCCGGTTACTCCTGATGGAAGTGGTGTCGGTATGCAATACGATGTCATGCTTCCGGGTGGAAAGCTCCTCGGTGGTTTAATTCCCTGGTCTGCACAGTATAATCGAGCGCACTGATACGATCGAAAGTAGAAACGGGCGGTATCCCTCTCGAGGGATACCGCCCGTTCATTTTCCTCCTCTGATCCATGAGAATTATCGATCGGATGGATCGCTGTTACCCGACTTCACCATGCGCTGCAACTCGGCAAGGCGATTCAATGCGTCAAGCGGGGTCATCGAGAACAAGTCGATCTGCTTGACTTCTTCAATGATCGGATGGGGATGGGGAAGGGGCTCTGATGTCAGTGGGAGCTGTTCCTGAATCAAGTCGGAACGAGTCTCCGGTTGTTCAAGTTGGGATAATACCGCTTGCGCTCGCCTGATCACATCAATGGGGAGCCCCGCCAACTTAGCGACGTGGATCCCGTAACTCCGGTCGGCTTTGCCCGCCACGATCTTCCTGAGAAATACCACATCCTCCCCGGATTCCTGAACGGCCACGCGATAATTCTTGATTCCCGTCCGTTGTTGCTCCAGCTGTGTCATCTCATGGTAATGAGTGGCGAACAACGTGCGGGCGCCTAAGCGTGCGCGGTCATGGATATGCTCTGCAATCGCCCAGGCGATGCTGAGGCCATCATAGGTGCTTGTGCCGCGACCGATTTCGTCCAACAGGATCAGGCTGCGGGGCGTCGCGTTTTGGAGAATGTTGGCCGTCTCGACCATTTCCACCATGAACGTACTCTGCCCTCCCGCCAGATTGTCCGATGCTCCCACTCTTGTGAAGATGCGATCGACCAATCCGATATGCGCTTCTGCGGCGGGAACGAAGCTGCCGATTTGAGCCATCAGTACGATCAGTGCGACCTGCCGAAGATACGTGCTTTTCCCTGCCATATTTGGTCCGGTAATGATCAGCAGCCGGTTCGTCTCCAGATCGAGAACCGTGTCGTTCGGGACGAACCCCGAATCGGTACAGAGTCCTTCGACCACGGGGTGGCGGCCCTCCCGTATGGTAATGGCGCTTCCTTCTGTGACCGTGGGCTTGGTGTACCGGTGCAAAGCGGCCGTATCGGCCAATGCGGCGACGACATCGATCAACGAAAGGACGGCCGCCATCGCCTCCAAACGAGAAGCTTCTTTGGCCAATCGGGAGCGCAGCTGAAGAAAGATTTCCTGCTCACAGGCAAGCAATTTGGCGTCGGCTCCGGTGACACGTTCTTCCAGCTCCTTCAATTCCGCGGTCATGAACCGTTCGGCATTGACGAGGGTTTGCTTGCGCATGTAGTCGGCGGGGACACGAGCAAGATTGGCTTTGGTAATCTCGATATAGTATCCAAAAACTTGATTGTAACGGATCTTCAATGAGTCAATGCCCGTACGCTCACGCTCCTTTGTCTCGATTGCGGCGATCCAATTCTTTCCTTCCCGGCTTGTTTTACGCAATTCATCAATTGCCGGATCATACCCCTCCTTGAAGATGTTCCCATCACGAATGGAGAGCGGAGCATCAGGGCGGATTGCCCGCTCGATCAGATCGTACAGATCTTGACCGCTATCCCAGGAGGCTCGCGCATTGCAGAGCAGGCGACTCTGGAACGGTATCAACTGCACAAGAACCTCGGGTAAAACCGCCACAGACTGTTGAAGGGCCAGAAGCTCACGCGGGCCGGCCAAGCCGAGTACAATGCGACTTCCGAGTCGCGCGATATCCTGGATTTCCCGCAAGGCCGTGCGTAATGCACCCCGCACCTGCATGTGGTTCTTCAGTTCATCTACGGCATCCAGCCGCAGTCGAATCTGGTCGTAGCTGAGTAATGGCCTCACCAACCACTGGCGAAGGAGTCGAGTTCCCATAGCCGTGGCGGTCCGATCCAGTACATCCAGAAGAGTAGTCGGTCCCGAACTCGACGCCGTCTCGTTCGACCCGAACGGCTTGAGAAGTTCCAGATTACGGATCGTCGCTCCATCCAGATGCATGTACTCGTCATTGCGCCGGACTGTGAACCGGCGGACATGGTCCAGAGGAATCGTCGGTTGGGTCTCACGGAGGTATGACAAGGCCGCTCCCGCAGCGCAACAGGCAGCCGGGAAGTCGGCACAGCCTAGAACTTCCAAGGTGGGTACGCGGAAGTGCTCGGTCAAGATGCGAACGGCCGATGGTTGGCTGAATGACGCCGGTGGTCGCTCACACAAGCGCGCTCGTGTCACGTGTTGGATCGACGTACAGGATTGGCGGACAAGATCCGCTGGAAAAAGAACTTCCCGAGGATCCAGTCGAGCGACTTCGTTCAACAGGTCCGTGAATGCGTGAGGACCGTGAAACTCCATACCCCAAAATTCACCTGTTGAAACCTCCAGGATCGCCAGGCCCATCGGTATTCCCTGGACCGCGCCTGAACGAACGGCGAGGGAGACCAAATAGCTCAACTCAGAAGGAGCAAGAAATTCTGTGTCAACGAGTGTGCCGGGAGTATACAACCTGACGACTTCCCGCCGTACCAAGCCTTTTGCCGACTTGGGATCCTCAACCTGCTCGCACAAGGCGACGAGCCGGCCGGCCTTCAATAACTTCGCGATATAGCCTGTCGCGGCATGATAGGGAACGCCACACAGTGGAACAGGATGGGCGCTGTTCTTGTCGCGGGAAGTCAGGGCGATCGATAACAGTCGAGAAGCGTCCTGTGCGTCCTCGTAGAACATCTCATAAAAATCTCCGACCCGAAAAAACAGTATGGCTTCAGGGTATCCCTGTTTGATGTCACGATACTGCCGCATGAGCGGACTCAGGGCCGAGTCATTCATCAACGAGGTCCCTCGGAGACTCCATTTGAGTGGAACCCTGGGTCCGTCCGGACATCTTCTCAAGCGATTGCCGAAGTCGTTCCAAGTTCACTTCGGCTTCCTGCAAGGCCTTCGTCTTTCGTCGAAGATCGATACGCCCGCGTACCCAGGGAGGAAACAATAAGATAGCCGCAACAAAAAGGCCGATGACAAAACCGGCCATGATGGGTTTGTAAATGGGAGTTGAGGCCTCGAGCAATCCAAAGAAATAGCGGAGTGTGACTTCCTGCTCCTGGTTTTGAAGAAAGAAGGCCAGCGAAAGGAGCAAAAGAGTACCGACCAGAATCAGTCGAGTCATCGCAGCGACGTCTTTCTGCCGTCTCGGTGGCGTGGCCTGGCTGAGCGAGGAACGGGACGAATCATTTTCCTGATACGAGCGAGAAGTAAACGAGAGCGTGGACCTCCAGCTTCCACACGGACTCTTCTGGTCGTTCTAGTCCGATGGGCGATCTTCACTTCCAATCGATCTTCCGGGAGCAACTGTGGGAACCTGTCTGCCCACTCAATGGCAACGACCGTCTCCTCCGTGAAATAATCCGTGAGTCCAATCGACTCGGTTTCTTCACGTCTCTGCAACCGGTACCAATCGATATGCACGATCGGAAGCCGCCCCCGGTATTCATGGACAATCAGAAACGTCGGACTCGTAACGGACGCAGCCGGTGCGTCCAGCCCGGCCACAATTCCACGGACCAGCGCCGTCTTCCCTGCGCCCAATTCACCGATCAAGGCAAGTACCACTCCCTTCTGAAGCAGGCGGCCGATGGTATACCCGAACGATTCCGTCTCGCCGGCAGATGAGAGGATGAGGTTCAGAGAGTGAAGAGATGTCGCCATGGGAACGTCGTCACACGAGAGCGTTCCATATTTCATTGGCTTTCGTTGTTGATGGCGCGTGATGTATGAGTCTGAGCGCATAGGGAATCTCCTCGATCACGTCCGCCGAGATCATCCCGGCTTGCCCCTTTCTCGCTGCAGCCAAATCACCGGCGATTCCATGCAGGTACGTTGCGGCACAGGCCGCCTCCCAGGAGGGCATGCCTTGGGCTAAGAGTCCCACTATCATGCCGGTTAACACATCACCGGTTCCTGCGGTCGCCATCCCTGGATTGCCGGTAGGGCAAATAGCAACGGCTCCATCCGGTCGGGCAACGACGGTCCGAGCCCCTTTCAAAACGACGAACAGGCCTCGCTCTCGCGCGAAGCGGGAAGCAGTACCGATCCGATCGCTGTTGACTGTCTGGGACGTTGAGTCAGCCTCCAATCGAGCCATCTCCCCGGGATGGGGGGTAATGATTGGCGGTATCTTGCAAGACGCCAGCAGGGCGGTCCGTCCGGTCAGCGCATTCAAAGCATCGGCATCCAGGACAGCCGGCCGGTCAAGCTGTTTCGTCAAAGCCTGGACGAGTTCAACTGTTTCGGGATGCGTGGATAACCCTGGACCGATGGCGATAGCGGTTCTCGCTGCCATGAAGGCGACGAGCCGATCCAATGCAGTCCGTGCAAAGGTGCGCGCTTTGGTTTCAGGCATCGGAGCCGTCATCGCTTCCAAGAGCTTCGATTCCAATACATCATTGACACTTGCAGGGATGGCGACCGTCACGAGGCCAGCGCCGACACGCAAGGCCGCTCGTGCGGCCATAGCGGCGGCCCCGGTTTTTCCTACGGATCCGGCAATAATGCCGGCATGGCCGTATGTACCTTTGTGACTCGACGGTTGCCGTTCAGGCAAAGCCGCTCGCACCATGCGCTGTGTCAGTAAGGTTGCCCGGCTCTCAATCGCATCAAGGTAGGCCGGTGGAATGCCGATGTCCACAATGGCCACCTCTCCGGCCAGGTTGATCCCATCGTTCTGATAGAGGCCCAATTTCGGGAGGCCAAAGCTCACGGTGAGGGAAGCACGAACGGCTCGGCCCAAGATCGTTCCAGTATCAGCATGGAGGCCCGAGGGAAGATCGACAGCGACCACGGGACGAGTGATTTCGTTGATACTGTCAATGGTCTCGGCATAGTGTCCGGTTACAGAAGAAGCAAGTCCCGTCCCGAGCAGGGCGTCGATCAGAATATCGCAGTCCTGAAAAAGTGCTTGAGCCTGAGCCCTGGACGTGTAGAGGTAGACCGAAGATTTTCCCGCGCTACGAACGAATTGCTTATACATCGTTGCCGCATCGCGGCTCAGCTTTGAGACGGATGCCAAAACGAGCACGCGCACGTCGGCATGGCGTCGGCGGAGTAGGCGGGCAGCGACGAATCCATCTGCCCCATTGTTGCCTTTGCCGCACACAACAGTGACCGTCTTGCCCCGAACGGGTCCCAACCGTTGCTCAAGACAAGATACGACGCCGGACCCGGCACGTTCCATCAACGTCGTCGCCGGGATATGAGCCTCTGAAATCGTTCGGCGGTCGAGTTCCTGCATCTGTGCAGCGGTGACGATCTTGATCATGGTGAATCAACGTGATGAACGGGGTGACCCAGCGGGTCGATGACACATCAGGTCAACCGAGCAAGGTCTTCATCTCTTTCACGGCTTCTACGAGACCGACGAGGACCGCCCGTGCGATGATGCTGTGCCCGATGTTGTATTCCACGATTTCTGGAATATGCGTCAGGCGCTTGATATTGCGGTAATTCAGTCCATGCCCGGCATTGACGCCGATCCCCAGCTTGTAGGCCAGCTTGGCGGCGTGGGTAATGGCTTCGAATTCCGCATCGGCTTCTTTGGAGCGCGTGGCATTCGCGTAACGACCGGTATGCAACTCCACGAAATCAACGGCAATTTTGTGTGCGGCTCTGATCTGACTCAAATCAGGCTCGACAAAGACACTGACGGGGATTCCCCCATTATGTAACAGCGTCACAATGTTTTGAATTCGGTCACGCTGCCCCACAATATCAAGGCCACCTTCTGTGGTGAGTTCCTGCCGCTTTTCCGGGACCAACGTGACAAGGTCGGGCTTGATGCTCAGAGCAATCTTCGCCATTTCACCGTCGGCCGCCATTTCAAGGTCAAGCTTTGTCCGGGCTATTTCTCGAAGAAGGTGAAGGTCTCGGTCCTGGATATGGCGTCGGTCTTCCCGGAGGTGAACGACCAAACCATCTGCTCCTGCCAGTTCGACCAGGACAGCGGCCGCCAAAGGATCCGGATCGGCTCCTCCACGTGCCTGCCGTAACGTCGCCACATGGTCGATATTCACACCAAGCCGCGCCATTCATCCTCCATAATCATGTCTCAGGCCAATCGGAGAAAGAGCACTCAGACAAGTGAGAGATCCAGTAACCGACCAATAGTAGTAGCAGAAAGGAATGAGATGGGGCAAGAACAGGTTCGGCGGTGGGCTAAGGACTGGGGTGAAGGGTCCCCCGTCCTCGGCAGCTTCAGAAGCGCAGAAATGAGGCAAATTGACTCGACCAAGGCCCTCCATTAAAATACGCGCTTTCCACGTCCCTTCGCTCATTTATCGTGAGTTCGTTGGGGAATATCTAAGAACGGTCAAAGGAAGTTCATGGGGTTGGGCGAAGGTTTTTATCGAATCAAGCGGCTCCCGCCGTATGTCTTCGCGCAGGTTCAATCCCTCAAGCTCGAAGCGCGGCAATGCGGGGAAGACATCATTGATTTTGGGATGGGCAATCCCGATCAACCGACACCGCCTCATATCGTCGAGAAGATGATCGAGGCGGCCCGCAAGGGGAAGAATCATCGTTACTCGGCATCGCGCGGAATCACAAAACTGCGGCATGCGATTTGTGGGTGGTACAAGCGGAACTACGATGTCGATCTGGATCCGGAGACCGAAGCCATCGTCACCATCGGGTCAAAAGAAGGTCTGGCCCATCTGGCCCTGGCCACGATCGGCCCAGGCGATGTCGTCTTGACCCCGACGCCTACTTATCCCATCCACATGTACAGCTTCATCATTGCCGGCGGTGAGGTCCGTGGTATCGAGCTCCGCCAGGACAGCGATTTTTTCGAAGATCTGACACGCGTCTATCGGCAGACGTTTCCGAGGCCGAAGATTCTCGTGATTAATTTTCCCCACAATCCCACCACGGCAGTGGTAAATTTGGAGTTTTTCAAGAAGATCGTCGCGTTTGCCAAGGAGCACAACGTCATCGTCATCCACGACCTGGCCTACGCCGACCTTGTGTTCGACGGCTATAAGGCGCCGAGCTTTCTTCAGATTCCGGGAGCCAAGGACTGCGGGGTTGAGTTCTACACATTGTCCAAGGCCTACAACATGCCGGGTTGGCGGGTAGGCTTTTGTGTGGGCAACCGAGAGGTCGTCGGAGCATTGGCGAAGATCAAGAGTTACCTCGACTATGGTATTTTCCAGCCTCTTCAAATCGCCAGCGTGATCGCATTGAACGGCCCTCAAGACTGCGTCAAGGAGACGGTGTTGCGCTATCAGAAGCGGAGAGATACGCTGGTGGGAGGGCTCAATCGAATCGGTTGGCAGGTCGCGAAACCGTTGGCCACGATGTTTGTGTGGGCGCGCATTCCCCTTCCCTATCGCCATATGGGCTCGTTGGAATTTTCGAAACTGTTGCTCAAAGAAGCGAAAGTCGCGGTTTCGCCGGGGATCGGATTCGGTGAAGGCGGCGATGAATACGTGCGATTCGGGCTTGTGGAAAATGAGCATCGAACCAGGCAAGCCGTTCGGGGAATCCGCAAAGCTCTCAAGTTCGGTGGGGACGAAGAATAAAGTCACGCACATGAAGTCGCGCATTGGAGTCGGAATTGTCGGGTTCGGCACGGTGGGCACCGGTGTGGCCAAGGTCCTCCTCGGCAATGCCTCTCTCATCAGCCGCCGCATTGGGGTGCCGATCGAACTTCTCCGGATAGCGGATGTGGACGTGACGAAAGACCGCGGGGTGGCATTGGCCTCGGGGGTCCTGACGACCGAGGTCAATCGTGTCTTGACCGATCCGAATATCGACATTGTGGTCGAACTAATCGGCGGATACGATACGGCGAAGCGGGTCATTTTGGACGCGATCGCCGTCGGAAAGCATGTCGTGACGGCGAACAAAGCGCTCCTCGCCCTTCACGGAGAGGAAATTTTTGAAGCCACCACGCGGAAAGGCGTAGAGTTGGGATTTGAAGCCAGCGTCGGCGGCGGTATCCCTGTTATCCGGGCGTTGACCGAGGGGCTTGCCGGCAATACGATCGAATCCATCTACGGCATCATCAACGGGACGTCCAACTATATTTTGTCGAGAATGACCCTTGCCGGACACGGTTTCCAAGAGGTTCTCCGGGATGCACAGGAGGCCGGGTATGCCGAAGCCGATCCGACTTTTGATGTCGCCGGGATTGATTCGGCGCATAAGCTTGCCGTCTTGGTCAGCCTTGCGTATGGAACTCCCATCAACTTCAAGGATATCTACACGGAAGGGATTACGAACATCACGCCGACCGATATTGCTTACGCAAAACAGTTTGGGTATACGATCAAATCGCTCGGGATCGCAAAACTCATCGACGGGGAAATTGAGGCTCGAGTCCACCCCACCATGCTTCCCGCTACGTCGCCCATCGCCCAAGTCGAAGATGTGTACAATGCCATCCAACTCGTCGGCGATGCCGTCGGTGACGTTGTGCTGTACGGCCGAGGAGCGGGATCCATGCCGACCGGGAGCGCCGTGGTGAGCGATGTGATTGCGATCGGACGGAATCTCCTCAAGGGCGCGGTCGGACGGGTGCCGGTGGCATCGTTTCAGCAAGATCAGAGACGGCCCCTCCGGCTGAGGTCGATGGAAGAGATCAGTTCGCTGTATTACCTGCGGTTTACGGTGGTCGATCGACCCGGTGTGTTGGCGCAGATCGCAGGTGAACTGGGACGCTGCGGGATCAGCATTTCCTCTATGATGCAACAAGGACGCCGTGAAGGGCAGACGGTGCCGGTGGTCATCAAAACACATACCGCGAAAGAGCGCGATGTGCAAACTGCGCTTCGAGAAATCAACCGAAAGGCCTTCGTCTCTGAACCGACCACGCTCATTCGCGTCGAAGGCAAGGATGAGTGATCGATGACTCGTTGGCATGGCGTGATTGAGGAATACCGGAAGTTCCTCCCTGTAACCGAGAGGACACCGGTTATCAGCCTGGGAGAGGGCCATACCCCTCTGATCAGAGCCACCAAGTTGGCGAAAGCGATCACACCGGGAGTCGAGCTTTACCTGAAGTTCGAAGGCGTCAATCCGACCGGTTCGTTCAAAGACCGCGGGATGACATTGGCTATCTCGAAAGCCGTGGAGAGCGGCGCACGAGCCGTCATGTGCGCGTCCACCGGCAATACCTCCGCGTCGGCTGCGGCCTATGGAGCTCGTGCCGGGCTGGCTGTCTACGTGTTGATCCCTGCCGGTAAGATCGCGATGGGAAAGTTATCCCAGGCGATGATGCATCAAGCGACGGTGATTCAGATCGAAGGCAACTTTGATCAGGCCCTGACGCTGGTGAAAGACTTTTCAGCCAGCCTGCATATCGAGCTCGTGAACTCCGTGAATCCGTTCAGAATTGAGGGACAGAAGACCGCCGCCTTTGAGGTCTGCGATCAATTGGGCGATGCTCCGACGCTCCATGTCCTGCCGGTCGGGAACGCCGGAAATATCACCGCCTATTGGAAAGGGTACAAAGAATATCGCGCGGCGAATCAGATCACGCGAACGCCCCGTATGATGGGATTTCAAGCCGCCGGTGCCGCCCCGATCGTGTTGGGAAGGGTCATCGATCAACCGCAAACTATTGCGACGGCCATTCGAATCGGCAATCCCGCCAGTTGGTCCTCGGCGCTGAATGCGATCGAGGAATCGGCGGGCGCGATCGATATGGTGACCGATGAAGAAATTCTCCAGGCCTACACGATGGTCGCTGCGACCGAAGGCGTCTTTTGTGAACCGGCTTCCGCTGCCTCCGTCGCCGGGGTCGCCAAGCTGCATCGAACCAACATTCTACGGGAGGGAGAGACAGTTGTATGCACGCTTACAGGGCATGGGCTGAAGGATGCCGATACGGCGATCGGCGTGTCGAAACAACCACAAACCGTCAGGGCGACGCGCGAAGACGTTGCTCGTCTATTGAACGTCTGAAAGCCGTGTGGATCTCATGAAATATGTGATCGTGCATGCCGGTGGGATGGCGGACCAGCCACGGCAAGAACTGGGCGAGCGGACACCGCTGCAAGCATCATCGACTCCCAATCTCGATCGCCTCGCGCAGATCGGCGAACTCGGCCGGCTGCTGATTCCCCTGGAAGGCGTTCGTCACGGGAGCGGATTGATCGGGACCGCGATCCTTGGGTACGACCCCAAAAAGTCCTATCAGGGTCCAGGGCCGCTGGAGGCCGCGAGTTTGGGTGTGTCAGTGACGGAACATGATGTGGTGTATCGCTGTACGATGGTGACGTTGGGGGCGGAAGGCGGCAAAGGCGGTGAAATCAAGAAATTAGGGCCGCACGTGATCATGGAGGATGCGACAGCCGGATTGATTGAAACCGAAGACGCGCGCGAGTTGATCGAGGCGATCAATGAACAACTCGGCTCGGAGACCATCCAGTTTTATCCGGGCGCGGGTCATCGTCATCTGATGGTGTGGGTGAATGGAAAACCGCGAGCCGTCTGTAATGATCCTCAGACGATACTCGGTCAATCCATCGCCGATGCCTTACCCACGGGGGATGGGGCGGATACTCTCCGGAAGTTGATGGATGCCGCGTACCTGATTCTGCGCGACCATCCTGTGAACGATGACCGGCTCACAGCGGGAAAGAAACCGGCAAATTGTGTCTGGTTGTGGGGGGAAGGTCGAGCGGTCATGTGGCCGAGCTTGGTGGAAAAATATGACATCGCCGGGGCGATCGTGGCGACCAGTGACGTCTATCGTGGTGTAGGGATCAGTGCGGGGCTCGAAGCGGTGGATCCCGAGAGGCTGGCCGACGACGATCTCCGCATCAAGGCGGCGGTGGCCCTGGAGGAATTGACCAAGAAAGATTTTGTCTATGTGCATGCCGAATTGACGGATGAGGTAATGCACGGGACTGATCTCAAGGCCAAGGTTCGGGGTATTGAGGAGGTCGATCGACATTTAGTGGGGCCACTCGTTGAAGGCCTGGCCAGGCAAGGTCCCTATCGTTTCATCGTGATCTGTGATCATGCTGCAGATGAACAGGGGGAGGCCATCTATGCGTTTGGTGAGGGAGGGGGGCAAGGCGCTGAGACAGCCGGCCGCCGTTTTACCGAGGCCGATGCGCTTGCCGCGAACATGCCTGCCCGTGATGCGACCAAATTCATGACTAAGTTCTTTTCAAAAAACTGAGGCCCATGGCGCTGATCGTTCAAAAATACGGAGGGACTTCCGTAGGAACGATTGAGCGCATCCATCGCGTGGCCGACCGGGTGGCTCACACGCAGCGGGAGGGCAATCAGGTCGTCGTCGTGCTCTCGGCCATGAGCGGGGAGACGGATCGGCTGCTCAAGCTTGCCCATGAAGTGACCACGGTTCCGGACGATCGAGAATTGGACATGCTGCTCTCGACAGGAGAGCGGATTACCATCGCGCTGCTGTCGATGGAATTGCGTGGACGTGGGATCAATGCCAGGTCCTTTACGGGACGCCAGGTGGGCATCATGACCGATAGCGCCCATACCAAAGCCCGGATCGCGCGAGTCACGGCGGATCGCATCAAGGAGGCCTTGAAGCAGGGCGTCATCCCGGTCGTGGCCGGATTCCAAGGGATCAATGAGCAATCCGATGTGACCACCCTCGGCCGTGGGGGGTCCGATCTTTCCGCCGTTGCGCTGGCGGCGGCCTTGAAGGCCGATCGGTGCGTCATCTTCACCGACGTCGATGGAGTCTATACGGCCGATCCCAACATCGTGCCGGCGGCGAAGCGGATCGGCAAGATCGCATATGAAGAGATGCTGGAAATGGCCAGCCTTGGCGCGAAAGTGCTGCAGACCAGATCGGTCGAGTTCGCGGCCAAATTCAACGTGCCGGTCGAAGTGAACTCCAGCTTCAAGGAAGGAAAGGGAACGCTCGTGACGAAGGAAGATACGGACATGGAAGCGGCGGCGGTCTCCGGCGTGACGGGGGATCGTAATCAGGCGAAGATCACGATCGTCGGTGTTCCGGACAAGCCGGGCATCGCCGCCCGGATTTTCGGCCCTGTTGCGGAGGCCCAGATCAATGTCGACATGATCATTCAGAATATGAGCCAGGCCGCCCTGACGGACCTCTCCTTCACCGTGCCCCGCGCCGATCTCAAGAAGGCCGTGCCGCTCATTCAAGCAGTGGCAAAAGATATCGAGGCCAAGACCGTTTCGGTGACCGAGGCCATCGCCAAAGTCTCGCTGATCGGCGTAGGCATGCGTTCGCACTCCGGCGTGGCGGCGAAAATGTTCGAGGTGCTGTCCCGCGAAGGCATCAACATCATGATGATCAGCACCTCGGAGATCAAAATCTCCTGCGTCATCGATGAAAAATATCTCGAACTGGCCATGCGCTCGCTCCACTCGGCGTTCGATCTGGATCAACCTTCATGAGGATAATCACCGCATGAGCTGATGCTCTGCTGTTTGATCCCCTTAAAAAATCGGTAGTCTTCTCCCCTTCCCGTGTCCCCCCGCATAGCTGTTTGCCATCAAATGGATGATTTTTATGATGTGACACGGTATCCTTGCGCGCATTCTTTGAGCAACTAGCCTGTCAGACCGTTAGACCATGGCACTTCATCCGTCCTTCCCAACAGCGCCCTACGAGCCACTGAATCCCGAACAGCGATGGTTTCCCGCCGACGAAGCGCTTCGTGAGACAGCCTATGAAAAATTACTCCCGCCGCTGGTCGCCAAAGTGCGTGAGGAAGTCTTTGCCTGGCGAGCTGGTAAATACATCGGCGCGTCTGCTACCTCGGTAGCCCTGCTCCGCCATTGGTTTGAGACTGAGCACTTGATCGAAAATGCCGACGGCTCTCTATCGCCGTTCCGCTATTACTTTGCTCAGCGTGAAGCGGTCGAGACGGTCATCTGGTTGTTCGAGGTTCGCCGAGCCTGCGATAAGTACGATCTCCTCCGGTTTGATGCCTCAGGCGCGGTGTCGTCGGGTATGTTCGACGAAGACTGGCCACGCTACGTGTTAAAGATGGCGACCGGGGCCGGAAAAACGAAAGTCCTCTCGCTCCTTATCGCGTGGAGCTTCTTCCACAAGGTGTACGAAACGGCCTCCGCTCTCTCCCGCAACTTTCTCGTCATCGCGCCGAATATTATCGTCCTTGACCGACTGCGAGGCGACTTCGACGGCCTCAAAATTTTCTTCAATGATCCGATCTTGCCCAGCAATGGCTACGAAGGTCGCCATTGGCGGGACGATTTTCAGCTTACACTGCATATTCAAGACGACGTGCGAGTTGTCAGTAATACAGGCAATCTCTTCTTAACCAATATTCACAGGGTCTTCCTTGGGGACATCGCTGATCCCTCGCTGGAAGATGACGACCTGCGCGACTATTTCCTGTCGCCTTTCGGCCCGAAGCCGGTCGGCAAGACCACCGACAGCCAAACAGACCTCGGAGAGATTGTCCGTGAAGTCGAGGAGCTTGCTGTCTTCAACGACGAAGCGCACCATATTCACGATCCCAAGATGGCCTGGTTCAAATCCATTCAGGACATTCACCACAAAATGCTTCAAAAGGACTGCCATCTGGCCTTGCAGGTAGATGTGACTGCAACGCCGCGTCATAACAACGGTGCGATCTTCGTGCAGACCGTGTCTGACTATCCGCTCGTTGAAGCCATTCACCAGAACGTCGTCAAACATCCCGTGCTGCCCGACGCAGCCAGTCGAGCGAAACTCCAACATCATAAGAGCGCCCTCTTTACGGAAAAATATGCGGACTATCTCGCGCTCGGGATCGAAGAGTGGAAGAAGAGCTATGCCGAGCATCAGCCGCTCGGCAAAAAAGCCGTCCTCTTCGTCATGGTGGACGACACGCGTAATTGCGACGAGGTAGGGACATATCTCGAAAAGATCTCCCCCGAACTGCAAGGCGGAGTGCTGGTGATCCACACCAAGAACAACGGCGAAATTTCGGAGGCCGCCTCGGGCAAGAAAAAGGAAGAACTCGACAAGCTTCGCAAGGACGCCAATGACATCGACTCTTGGAAGTCGCCCTGCAAGGCCATTGTGTCTGTCCTCATGCTCAAAGAAGGGTGGGATGTGCGTAATGTCACAGTCATCGTCGGATTGCGGGAGTACAGCGCTGAAAGCAAAATTTTGCCGGAACAGACGCTTGGACGAGGTCTTCGACGAATGTATTTCGGCACAGACACGAAAGAGACCGTCTCGGTGATGGGCACACCCGCCTTCATGGAATTTGTCGAATCCATTCAGAGTGAAGGCGTCAGCTTTGAGCGGGTGCCGATGGGTAGCGGTTCGGCACGTCAAGACTCGCTCATCGTCGAAGTAGACCGGGAGAATCTGGAGAAGAATCTCGACGAGCTGGACATCCCGCTCCCTAAGCTTACCCGCCGGTTCAACCGGGAGTTCAAGAATCTCGATGAGCTGGACCCGGCGGCCTTAGGTAACAAGCGACTGCCCCTCAAACCGTTCACACCGGAAGAAACGCGGGAGATCGTGTTCAAGACCATGCTAGATTTGGAGATTCACCACACCATCCAGCTCGATGGCTCAGGTCCAGCCGACTTCCGTTCCGTCGTGGCATTCTTTGCACGCCAATTGCTCAACGATCTGCGGCTTGTCGGCGGCTATGACGTGCTGTATGGGAAGGTGAAGACCTTCATGCGCGAGCACCTATTTGCCGGTGAGCCTTGAAGATCCCGTGGTGCTCCGCAACCTTTCCGAGCCTGACGCCGGCAAAATCCTCTACGATACCTTCAAGGCCGCCATCAATGCGCTGACCATTCAAGATAGTGGTACCACGCGCATTGAAGCCCGGATTCGCCTGAAGGAAACACGGCCCTTCCGTACCGAGCACCGACCCTTCCTCACAACCAAGAAGTCCATCTTCACCAAGATCGTAGGAGAGCCTC
>JAICUC010000022.1 GCA_025936075.1 Nitrospira sp.
AAAACAAATGGTCCCGATTGATTAGCCGCGGCACTCAGATAAAAACCATGTTCCGCAGTCGAACTATTCGTCACTTTTATCAGAACTGGAGCACCGGGACGCGTCTTAAAATCGATGACTGTCGTGGGGGGATACCATGCCTTTATGTTGCCGATTTCGACAGCGAAGAACGAAGCATCCACTACCAGTTCCTTAAACGGCTGTCCGACGACGGAACCAGTTTCCAAATCACCGGTCTCAACACCACCGGCTTGAAGCGCATACGAACCCGAAGCCCCAGCCAATACCATTCCAAGGCCGAGGAATACCGCCAACAATGTCTTGCCCATGACTACCCCCCTTTGCAAGATAAAGAAGAGATAAATAGAGGCTTGTGATCTATATGCTGTCAAACTTGGAGGACGTGCAGGCTTTGGTAATGCGTACCTTTCGTCTATTGTCTAAAACGCCGATTGTCAACGTTCATGACGCTACACGAGCATCCTTATAGCATATGGTTCAAAACTGAAGCAACCGATTTGGAAACGCCGAGGTAGATCAATAATTCGGCGGTCAAGCGGACAAGACGGAGAGGGAACGCTACCGAGATAGAAAGGCGGCAGTGCCCCGCAAGAACGACGTTGGAGAACGTTTGCAACATCCTCAGTTTAAGTATTTCCCGAAGATTCCGATACGGCAGTTGAGGAGTTGCCGCATGTCCATCATTCTGGCGGTTAATGGAGTCGTGGAAACGTATCCAATCAAGCCGGTCGGCCCACGAAATGGCCGCGCCGAATCCGTTGGAGAGCGAGAGCCTCATGGCCAACAGTCATCTTCATTGGATCGCTCCGTCTTGGCCGCGCAAACGGCTTATCAGCAACAGAGTAATGAACGGGCCCAGCTGAAACCTGCAATCCTGGCGCGTGATCTGATGAGTGCTCCGGTTCTTTCTCTTCCATCCGACAGCACCTTGCTGGACGCCTGGACGAACATGTCAGAGAGAGGATTCCACCATATCCCCGTCACGTCCATGCACGACACCCTCGTCGGGATGGTGTCGTATCGCGATCTACTCCATCATGTTCCGGAACTGATCAAGGCAGCCGATACACGGCAGGCCTCCAGGCGGCGATTGGCTGAAATCATGACTTCCCGCGTGATCTCCGCGACAGCCGAGACGGAGATCCGGGAAATTGCCCGCGTCATGCTGGATGAAGGGATTCATGCTGTTCCGATCGTGGATCACAATCGCCGGCTCGTCGGCATTCTTGCCGCTCAAGATCTGCTGCGCGGTATCGCGAACCACGGCCCCCTCGAACTCTGGACCTGACTTCCGCCGCTCCGGCGAAACGTTCCCATTTGCAAACGGTCATGAATCATCCCGCATCGACCATTGTGAGAACGTCGCTGCTTGACCGATAGGGTTTCCGGCAGGATCGATCACGTTCCAGATCAAGGCTTGCTCGACAAGAAATCGCCTTCCCGTTGAAGAGATGCGCACTCCCCGATATCCGTCGAAGTAGCCCTTTGCCCTTGCTTGCGTCAGCATCCGCTCACGTTCGGCTCGATCATCCGGCTCGGCCGTGAGTCGCGACGGGGTCTTGATGAATTGATTCCAGGACAGTTCCCATAGGCCCAGGGCGATTTGATTGCCATAGTTCAAGATCGGATCCGCCTCCACACCGTGTGACACGACGACAAAGCATGCTTCGAAGAGCATACGTGCCTGCTGTTGTGGGTCGGACGTCCGCTCGATCAGATCTGTTCCCATCCAATGACGATAGCTGTCCAGCAACAGCCGGCTCCACTCCACAATACGTGATTCGTTCCAGGGCACGGCTTTCACGAGCGTGGTGGTAACACGTCTTGCGAGATGGGGCAAGCCTCACAGACACCTTGTCAAGACTATGGGGCTCCTCTGTATAATGGGGCCTTCCCTTAACGAAGCAGGAGCGCAGATGGCGGGCAAGACGTTGTTCGACAAAATTTGGGATTCGCATGTCGTCCGAACGGAACCGGACGGAACGACACTGCTGTACATTGATCGACAATTGGTTCATGAAGTGACATCCCCTCAGGCCTTCGAAGGGTTAAAGCTTGCAGGACGTCGGCCACGGCGATCGGCCGCAACACTCGCCGTGCCGGACCATAATGTCCCCACGACAGACCGGCGCCTGGGGATCGTCGATCACGTGAGTGCTCTTCAGATCCAAACACTCGAAGACAACTGTAAGGATTTCGGCATCGCTCTTTTCAACATGAGCGACATCCGCCAGGGTATCGTCCATGTCATCGGTCCGGAACAGGGATTCACCCTTCCCGGTACAACGATTGTCTGTGGCGACTCCCACACCTCCACGCATGGAGCGTTTGGTGCCTTGGCGTTCGGCATCGGAACGAGTGAAGTAGAACACGTGTTGGCCACTCAATGTTTGGTACAGAAGCGTCCCAAGACCATGGAAATTCGCGTCGATGGAACGCTCTCCGAACGCTGCTCGGCTAAGGACATCATTCTTGCAATCATCGGGAAAATCGGCACTGCCGGGGGAACCGGCTATGTCATCGAATATACCGGTTCGGCGATCCATGCCCTCAGCATGGAGGGTCGCATGACTCTCTGTAACATGTCGATTGAGGGCGGGGCCCGTGCAGGCATGGTTGCGCCCGATGAGAAGACGATCGCCTATATCAAAGGGCGACCCCTCGCCCCCAAAGGGGATCTTTTCGAAATGGCTGTTCAGGGGTGGGGACAACTCAAGACTGATACGGATGCCAAGTATGATGTGACGGTGACATTGGAAGCGGAACAGATTGCGCCGCAAGTCAGTTGGGGCACCAATCCCGGTATGGTACTTGGTGTGGACCAGAATATTCCAGATCCCCGAACGATGTCGGACGAGAAAACGAAGAATGCCACCGAACGGGCATTGGCCTACATGGGGCTCTCACCCAATATGCCGATTACCGGCATCGCAATCGACAAGGTGTTCATCGGCTCCTGCACGAACTCCCGGATCGAGGATCTTCGGCTCGCTGCCAGTTTTGCGAAGGGCAAGAAAGTCGCGAAGACCGTCCAGGCGATGGTGGTTCCAGGATCAGGACTCGTCAAGCAACAGGCCGAAACCGAAGGACTGGACCGGGTGTTCCGCGAGGCAGGGTTCGAGTGGCGGGAGGCCGGATGCAGTATGTGTCTCGCGATGAACGCCGATGTCCTGAAACCCGGTGAGCGTTGCGCCTCTACGAGTAATCGGAATTTTGAGGGCCGCCAGGGAGCCGGAGGTCGCACCCATCTGGTGTCGCCCGCCATGGCAGTCGCCGCGGCCATTGAAGGTCACTTCGTCGATATCCGCCACTGGAGTTAATTGCGCAATGGAACGTTTCACTACACTCACCGGTCTCGTGGCTCCCCTTGATCGCGTGAACGTCGACACAGATCAGGTCATTCCGAAGCAGTTTCTGAAGACGATCAAGCGCACCGGGCTGCGCGAAGGTCTGTTCTTCGATTGGCGAAAGCTGAAGGACGGCTCGCCGGACCCATCCTTCTTTTTGAATCAGCCTAGGTATCAGGGAGCCACGATTCTCTTGACCCGAGACAATTTCGGTTGCGGCTCATCACGTGAGCACGCGCCTTGGGCGTTATTGGATCAAGGGTTTCGATGCATCATCGCTCCCAGCTTTGCGGATATTTTCTATAACAACTGCTTTCAGAACGGAATTCTTCCCGTGGTGTTGAAAGCTGAAGAGGTGCTGCCGCTCATAAAAGACGTGACCGACACCGAAGGTTATCGCCTCACCGTGGATCTGCACCATCAAACAGTGACCACTCCGAAGGGAACCACCTTTCGGTTCGAGATCGACCCGTTCCGCAGGGATTGCCTCTATCGAGGACTTGATGCCATCGGCCTCACCCTCCAGCATGAGGATGCGATCGCGGCCTATGAATCTCGGCGAAAGGCCGAGGCTCCTTGGCTGTTCAGCGACATCCATCCATAACTGAGGAGATAGTAGGTGAAACTGTTTGTGATGTTTCTCTTCTTTGTCGGTGCCGCCTACCTCACTGTCGTGTTCAACTGGTCCTACTCCGATGGAAGCCGAGCCGGATACATCCAAAAATTTTCCTCGAAGGGTTGGTTATGTAAGACGCATGAAGGAGAACTGGCAATGACGACCGTGCCGGGAACGGCACCTGTTCTCTGGGATTTTACGATCTGGGACGATAAGGTCGCCGCTCAACTCACAGAGGTAATGGGAAAACGAGTGATCTTACATTACAAAGAGTATCGTTATATTCCAACGACCTGCTTCGGTGAAACCACGTATTTCGTGGATAAAGTCGAAGTTCAAGAATAGGTCGGTAATTTCAGGATGCTCAAAAAGGCTGTCCAGCAAGACCGCAGCGAGCGAAGAGGAGAGGCGTACGCTTCGGTACGTTGAGCCTCTGAGCGATGCGAGAACGCCGCTGGCTGCCTTTTTCAGCATTCTGCTACAGCCATTTCTTTCGGCGGAACCCAATCAGCATCACGGCCGCCACGACTCCCATGAGGCTCAACGCGATCGGGTAACCCCAGGGCCATTTCAATTCCGGCATATACTCGAAATTCATGCCGTAGATGCCCGCGATAAAGGTGAGCGGCATGAAAATCGTCGTGATGACCGTCAGGACCCGCATGACGGTATTCAGCCGATAGCTGACGCTTGAAAGATAGATGTCGAGACTCGCCGAGACCATTTCGCGCAAGGTCTCGATCGTATCGACGATCTGCACCACATGATCGTAGACGTCGCGAAAAAACACTTTGGTGGGATCATGCACAAAAGGGCACTCCGAACGCGACAGGTTGTTCATCGCTTCCCGCAGAGGCCACACGGCGCGCCTCACGAACAACAGCTGCCGTTTGAGCGCGTGAATGTCTTTAAGTGTATCCGGCTTCGGATCGGCGATCACCCGTTCTTGCAGCGATTCGATCCGTTCTCCGAGCATTTCGAGAACAGCGAAATATTGGTCGACCACGGCATCAATGAGTGCATACAACAAATAGTCCGACCCATTTTGACGAAGACGCCCTTTGCCGCCTCTCAGACGATCCCGCACCGAGTGAAAGACGTCCGCCCCGTTTTCTTGGAATGAAAGGACATAATTGCGTCCCAGGACAAAACTCACCTGTTCGACCACAATGTCCCCTCGCTCAGAGAGCGTGAGCATCTTCAAGACGAGAAAGAAATAGGTCTCATAATCATCGAGCTTCGGGCGCTGATCCGTATTGGCGATGTCTTCCAGAAGAAGGGGATGGAGACCGAAATGTTTTCCGAAGGCTTCCAGCACATCGACCTTATGGACGCCGCCGACATTCACCCACATGACGGTTTCATCGGCAGGCAGTCGAAGCTCATTCACGTCTGTGACGACATGTTCGTCGCACCGGGCACCGGCATAATTGAACAGGGCGATCGTCACTCCTTCGGTCCGCCGTTCGCCGATGTGAATGAGCGTGCCGGGCGAGAGTCCCGTCTTCTTCGACCGTTTCTGCATCAGTTTCATCGTAGCGTGCTTGTACGCAGATTCCGGCGCCAGGTCAAGCCGGCACACCTTCATTTCTTTTCATCTGCCTCCTGGCCTGCTACTCTGCTGTCATGACATGGGACGACGAACGCAATGTCCTCATCGATGTGATCCGGCAGGCGGGGGTAGAAGCCTTACGGTTTACAGTCGATGGATTTGAGACGATTCAGAAGCCGGACCAGTCGCCGGTGACCTCTGCGGACCTGGCAGTGAATCGGGTGCTCCAATCTCGCCTGACGTCGGAGTTTCCTCAGGATGGATGGCTTTCAGAGGAATCGCCTGATAGTCCGGATCGACTTCAGAAAAGACGGGTCTGGGTGGTTGACCCTATAGACGGAACGAAGGCGTTCATCAGTGGTGAACCGGAGTTTTGCATTTCTGTCGCCCTCATTGAACAGGGTCAGCCTGTCGTGGCAGGTATCTTCAACCCTTCCACGGATGAATTATTCACCGCGACCCGGGGTGGAGGACTTCGCCTCAACGATGAACCGATTACCCCACCATCAGCATGGAGGGGTCAGCATCCGGTCATCGCCCTGAATTCATGGGAACAGCGGATCGGCCGCTTCGCATCCCTCGAGCAATCGGCCTACAACCGTCCGATCCGCTCCATCGCCTGGGTACTTGCACTCACCGCAACCGGGCGCATTGAGGCAGCAGTTACATTGGAACCTGAAAATGAATGGGATGTTGCGGCAGGAGCTCTTCTCATGACGGAA
The DNA here is from genome assembly GCA_025936075.1 of Nitrospira sp. Classification (GTDB taxonomy): domain Bacteria; phylum Nitrospirota; class Nitrospiria; order Nitrospirales; family Nitrospiraceae; genus Nitrospira_D. The sequence continues at coordinate 6,259 of JAICUC010000022.1, forward strand.
GCGGGTGGAACCATCTCTGACGGCCGCGGACATGACCTGACCTTTAACCGGCGGGAGCCTCGCTACAGTGGAATCATCGCCACCAGCCCACACTGCCCCGAAGCTGTCACACGGCAGCTTAAGCTCTTGACTCACACGGGCGATGACGGCGCTGCATGACCGTCTATTTCGAATGTTAGAAGTTGGTTTGGGTCAACCGTCGACAGGCCTCATCGAGGTCGGAGTCCCTCTTGGCATAACAGAAACGGACGAAGTCGGCTCCTCTCCCACCTGGGGAAAACGCCTCTCCCGGTACACCGGCCACACCGGTTTTCTCTAACAGATACATCGCGCGAGCTTTCCCTGTGTCACCTGGAAGCCGGGACACGTCCGCCAACACGTAATAGGCGCCTTCTGGAATTGTGGGAGTGAGTCCTGCCTTGGCCAGAGCGCTGCAAAATTTGTCGCGCTTCTGCTGATAGTCATGAGCCAAGCTTCCATAGAAACTGTCGGGCAATTCTCTGATGCCTTGAGCCACCCCCATTTGGAGCGGCGCCGGAGCACAGACGTAGAGCAGATCGTTCATCGCGCCGATGGCTTTTGCCCACGGCTGCGCAGCCACACTGTACCCGATCCGCCATCCCGTCACGCTGAACGTCTTGGAGTACCCGCCGATGGTCACCGTCCGTTCGGCCATATTCGGCAAAGAAGCCATGCTCACATGCCGCTGCCCGTCATAGAGAAAATATTCGTAGATTTCATCCGTCATGACGAACAGATCGAGCCGACACGCAAAATCCGCCAGCGCCTCAAGCTCGATTCGGCTGAATATCTTCCCCGACGGGTTGCCGGGCGAGTTGATGATGATGGCTTTCGTTTTCGAGGTCACGGCCTGCTCAAGCTGTGTCAGAGAATATGTCCATGCCGGCGGCTGCATTTGGACAGTGACAGGAACAGCCTCGACAGCCACAAGCGCACTGACATGGTATTGGTAGTACGGCGCAAAGAGAATGACTTCGTCGCCGGGATTGAGGAGTGCGGCACAGGCACAGTGAAAGGCGCCGGTGGCTCCGGCGCTGACGGTAAGCTGCGTTTCCGGATCGGCTTCAATACCGTTATAGCGCGCGAGCTTGTCGGTTATTGCTTCGCGTAACTCCGGTAATCCGTCGAAGCGCGTGTACACGTTGTACCCATCTCTGATCGCTTTCTCTGCCCCTTCGAGCACGATCGGCGGCACCGGCGTGTCACAGACCCCCTGTGCCATGTTGAGGCCCTTCACACTCGCGCAAGCCTGTGTCATTGCGCGAATTTCGGATTGGGAAAGATCCGCCATCCGTCGGCTGACCGTTCGCATCACCGTACTCCTTGCTTAATCCTCACGGACCGGTGTTCTTTGTGACAGAGGATTGTGTCACCGTCAAGTGGGGCATCGTACAGAAGGAGTTACAGCAATTGCCCTGATATTTTAAATGCCATTCGGCGTCGATCAGTCCATGTATAACTCACGACTTCATTTGACAGCCCCTAAGGTTCTTCCTAGTGGGAGGTCGCGGGGCGCTCGCTACAATCGCCTTGATTTGGTACGTGATGTGAAGCGAGAGCCCGGCTTATGTACATTACAGGCCGTATCGCCTGCAGGGTTAAAGACAAGCGTATCGTCCACAAGCCCGGTCTCAAACCGACCCTAACGATCATGGGATCTGACCATATCCCTGTTCTTTCCTTCTCATGCCGTCAACGTAATCAGGTGGCATGCCATCACGATCGCGGGTGTCATGCAACTGAGACCGACTCTTCCGACTTCGACCTGACCGTGCAGTACACCGCTCCTTACACGCTCACCACAAAGGAGTTCTGATATGTCGATCGCAGTAACCCAGCGGGGCTTCGAACCCTCTCGTTCCAATGTCAATCTTCATGAGACCGTCCTTACCCAAGCATCGGTCCGTCAGAAAGGCATCCGTCGGTTGTTCACCATTCCGCTCTATGGTGATCGTCGCGGCACTGAGGCCACCACGCTGATCGCCCCCACTATCAAAACACGCGATGGGAAAACTCGCGACTTGGCCATTCATGGCACCATGTCCAACTATGTCGAGGCTCATGACGCCACAACAGGGCAGCCGATCTGGCGACAACACCTTGGTGTTGCGATTCAGGGCACTCGGGCGATTGACGCCTATCTGATCAACGACCACTGGGGTTTCCTGAGTACCGGCATACTCGATCTCGCCGAGGGTGCGTGGGGCGGTGTGTCCTGGTCCTCACCGGACGGAAGTGCGGCAAAGGCCAGTTTTTTGTTCCACTGGATCAGCATTGTCGACGGATCACCCTTGGCGCCCCCGCTGAGCTTGAACGGAGCGGTCTATAACCCGGGCGGCGGGGTCGCCAGCCAGCGATTTTCGAGCGCGGAGCGTAAGCAGCGTTGCGGCCTTGTCATGGCGACGATCGGCGGTGCAAAGACGGTTTTCATCGCAGCGGGATCTGTCTCGGAAAGCCTTGCGAGCAACCGCGGCTGGATAATCGCAGTCGATGTGACGACGAAAGGTGCCACGAAGATCACCGCAGCCTGGTCCTCGACCGCCAGATATTCAGGCGGCGGCATATGGATGGCTGCACAGGCGCCGGCGGTGCTGGGCAACAAGCTCTATTTCATGACCGGCAACGGTGCCTTTGATCCACCCACCGATCTGGGCGAGTGTCTTGTTGAGCTGCAGTATGATCCGGGTATGGCGAATACGCCTGCCCGTCTGCATGCCACAGACTGGTTTTCCCCCTTCAGCGACGCCGCCCGCAACGGAGACGACCCAACGCTGCCGCAACCGAGGAAGCCGAAGAAGGGTGGCCATGAGAATGGCAACCCGAGCAACACGAACGCCTACACGGACATGGACTTGGGTTCCGGCGGCCTGGGCATCATTCCCGAATTGGCATGCGCGATCGGCGCAGGCAAGGACGGCATCGTCTATGTCCTGCCTCTCGGTGCGTTCGGTAAGACGCAGAATGTCGACTTTGCCCCGGCAAGGATTGCCGGCAACTATGCGAAGGCAAAATATATCGGCTGGTTCACGTTCTTCCCCGGATTCGGTATCAGCCCGGCCCCCACCGACATACCCAGCCTCAATAAACTGTTCGGCGGCAAGACGCATCACCAGCACTCGACGCCTGTGACTTACAAGTCGCCGGTGCACGGATGGATGGTATTTTGTTGGGGCGAGAACGCGAGCCTGCGTGCCTGGAAGGTGAATGCCGATCTCACCCTGACTTTCCTCGCCTCAAGTGATGAAACGGCATCGCCGAATACGGGTGGCGTGGGCGGAATGCCGGGCGGCATGATCAGTCTGTCGGCCAATGGTACAACACCGGGTTCGGCGGTATTATGGGCATCGGTTCCCTACGGCAACGCCAACTCGGAAATCACTAACGGTCGCCTACTGGCTTACGATCCAGAGAATTTCCTCGCCCGAGGCGACGGATCATCGCGCATCCAGAAGCTGTGGGACAGCCAGGACTGGGCGTTGAGCTATGTGTTCAATAAGTTCCTGCCACCAACTCCTGCCAACGGAAAGGTTTATCTGGCCAATTACGCTGGCGGAGTGGATGTGTATGGTCCCTGACTATGAAGAAACATGTGAAAAGACCTCTTGCGACCACAATGACGATTTCAGCGCCTCTTGCCCATGCGCAGAAGTACGGCCGATATGGGGCATGGTGCAAGCATGGTGATTGAACGAGAGGAGCACCTGCACCCAGTCCGATTACTCAAGGGTCGCTCGGCCGGTTCGCTTGAACTCCTGTCTAGGGAACGTTATCATTCACAGATCACCTCATCATGTTGGACATCTCCTCGCACGACGTTGTCATCGTCGGCGGAGGAGGCGCTGGGCTTCGCGCCGCCATCGCCGTTGCCGAAACGGACCCGCTGATCAGCGTGGCGGTGATCTCCAAGGTGTACCCGATGCGGAGTCACACCGTGGCGGCCGAGGGCGGAGCGGCCGGCGTGCGCCTCGACGACGACAGCTTCGATCAGCACGCGTACGACACTGTTTCCGGCGGCGACTGGCTGTGCGATCAGGACGCCGTCGAAGCCTTCGTGAAGGAAGCGCCGCTGGAGTTGATGCGCCTGGAGCACTGGGGTTGCCCCTGGAGTCGAGAGCCCGACGGCCGCATTGCGGTGCGGCCCTTCGGAGGCATGAGGACGACCCGCACGTGGTTTGCCGCCGACGAGACCGGCTTCCACTTGCTCCATACGTTGTTTCAAACGTCGCTCAAATACGACTCTGTCACGCGCTACGACGAATACTTCGTCACCACACTGCTGGTCGATGATGGCCGCGTGCAGGGGGTGGTCGCGATAGAACTGACCACCGGAAAGGTGCAAGCCGTCACAGCGAAGGCCGTCATCCTGTGTACGGGCGGCTGCGGCCGGATCTTCCGCTACACCACCAACGCGGCCATCAAGACAGGCGATGGGATGGCGTTGGCCTATCGCGCCGGAGCTCCGCTGAAGGATATGGAGTTCGTTCAATATCATCCGACAGGATTGCCCTTCACCGGCATCCTCATCTCGGAAGCGGCTCGCGCCGAAGGCGGCCATCTCCTCAACAAGGACGGCTATCGCTACTTGCAGGACTACGATCTCGGGAAGCCGGAGCTCACGCCGGTCTTGCGCAGCATGGAGTTGGGTCCGCGCGATCGCCTGTCGCAAGCCTTCATCCGCGAGCAACACAAGGGCCGCACCGTCGAGGGCCCTTACGGACCTGTGGTATATCTCGACCTCCGACACTTGGGCGAGAAGACGATCAGCACGAAGCTTCCGTTCGTGCGCGAACTCTGCCTGAAGTACGAGAACATCGACCCTGTCACTCAGTTGATCCCCGTCCGTCCGGTGGTTCACTACATGATGGGCGGCGTGCATACCGACATGAATGGAGCCACGCCGCTGCCGGGGCTCTACGCGGCCGGTGAAGCCGCTTGTGTGAGCATCAACGGCGCCAACCGGCTGGGCTCCAATTCGCTGCCCGAGCTGCTGGTATTCGGTGCCCGCGCAGGGCGAGCAGCCTCAGCCTATGCGGCAGACCAGCCGCCGCCGAGCCGTCGTTTGCTCGCAGGGGCGCTCGAAGAGGAGGCTCGCTTGAACGATCACTATCTCCAGAAGCGAGGCGGCCGGGAGAGAATCGCCGATCTACGGGAGGAAATGCAGCGAATCATGGAGCATTCGGTCGGCATCTATCGCTCTGGGGAATCACTGACTGGGGCCGCCGATAAGCTCCATGAGCTCCAGGAGCGATCCTGTGACGTTCACTTAGATGACCGTGGCCGCCTGTTCAACACAGAGTTGATTTCTGCGTTGGAGCTGTCCTTCATGCTGGAGATCGCCGAAACGATGGCGCAAGCCGCCATGGAGCGCACCGAGTCGCGTGGGGCACACCAGCGGACGGATTACCCGGCCCGCAACGACGAGAATTTCCTGACACACTCCTTGGCATACCGCGATGCGGCAGGGCGACCACAGGTCGAGTATATCCCCGTCACCATCACGCGCTGGCCTCCCGCCGAGCGCGTGTACGGAAGGGAACCGCCGAATGGCGAGTAGGATCACGATCGAGGTCACACGCTACAACCCCGCGCGTGACCCCGAGCCTCGCATGACTTCGTATGAAGTGCCGCTCCATAGGGAATGGGTCGTGCTTGATGCGCTGAACTGCATCAAGGATCATCTCGACGGGTCACTGACGTTTCGCTGGTCTTGCCGGATGGGCGTATGTGGCAGCTGCGGCATGATGATCAACGGCGTACCGAAGCTGGCTTGCGCCACCTTCCTCTCCGACTATGCGCCCGGCCCCGTGCGCGTCGAGCCGATGCGTCACTTTCCCATCCTGCGGGACCTGGTCGTGGACACATCTGATTTCCTGATGAAGCTGGCCCGGTCCAAGCCCTGGATCATTCGCACGGTCGAAAAACCCGCGGACGAGGAGCACATCCAGACGCCGGCACAGCTGGAGGAGTACAGACAGTTCAGCATGTGCATCAACTGCCTGTTGTGTTACGCCGCCTGTCCCATCTACGGTCTGGACCCCCAGTTCACTGGACCTGCGGCGATCGCCCTGGCGCAGCGCTACAACATGGATTCGCGTGACGAGGGGGCGAGTGAGCGTCTTGATAGCCTCTCGAATCGGGAAGGGATCTGGGGATGCATGTTTGTCGGTGAATGCACTCAGGTGTGCCCCAAGCATGTGGATCCCGCCGGGGCCATTCAACAATACAAGCTGACGGCAGCCACGGAATGGCTCAAAGCCATGGTGCTTCCAAGGGGGGCGAAGTAACCCCCCCCATGATCAATCCTACCGACCATCTACCAAGGTCGTATCAGCGGCGCATGTCGACCTATTGGTGGCTGGCGCGCTGGTCGTATCTCACATTCATTCTGCGCGAGGCAAGCAGTGTGTTTGTGGGGTGGACCGTGCTGCTGACGCTCGTCCAGATCTGGGCCCTGACTCACGGGCCGTCGGCCAACGCGGCTTTTCACGAATGGATGCGGTATCCGCTGATGCTCGGGGTCAATGTCATTGCGTTCCTGTTCGTACTGTTCCACGCCGTCACGTGGTTCGGCCTGACGCCCAAGGCGATGGTGATCCGCGTGAAGGGGCAGAGGGTTCCGGACTGGGCCATCTCGGGACCGAACTACGCCGCCTGGGTGCTGGTCAGCCTCGGTGTCGCCTGGGTTGTGCTACGAGGGTAAATGAGCAAACGGTCGAATGAACCCTTCCTGTGGCTCCTCTTCAGCGCAGGCGGCAGCGTGTCTGCGCTGTTGATGCCGGTCCACCTGTTCTTGTTCGCCATAGCCTTCCCCTTGGGATGGCTGGATCCTCCGAGCGACGAAACGCTGCTGGCCTTGATTCGGCCACCGCTCGTGCGGGTGTATCTGTTCGTGTTTTGCTTTCTTTCCCTGTTCCACGGAGCCCACCGTTTCCGGTTCACCCTGTATGACGGGCTCCAGATCAAGCACTTGAACGAGATCATCAATGTACTTTGCTACGGTGGCGCGGTATTGGGGACTGTCACGGCGGCGTATCTGCTGTGGCGAATCCCGTGAGGCCCCGGCGTCGCCCGGTTTACGACACCAAAAGGAGGTCCAGGGTCGCCGCGCCTACGGCTTCCCCCACAACGTTTCCAGCCGTTGGGCTCTGCCGCAACCCAGCTTGTAGTACTTATACCGGAGTGGGTTCTTTTTATAGAAATCTTGGTGATAGTCCTCGGCTGAATAGAAGCTCGAGGCTTTGGCCAGCCGAGTCACGATCGGCGCAGGAAGCCGCTTGGACTGTTCAATCTTGCTTTTCGACTCTTCCGAGAGCCGCTTTTCTTCGTCGGTCGCATAAAACACGGCCGTCCGATATTGATTGCCATAGTCGCAGAATTGCGCGTTCGGTGTAACGGGATCGATATTGTGCCAAAAGACGTCCAATAATTTTTGATAACTGACCTTCGATGGATCGTAGGTCACCTCGACAGACTCCGCATGCCCTGTTTTTCCGGCTGACACCTGGTCATAGGTGGGATTGGCGACCGTACCGCCCATATAGCCGGAGACCACCTCGAGCACTCCTTCGACTTGTTCGAATGCGAGCTCCATGGACCAGAAACATCCACCGGCAAAATAGGCCTTTGCGGTGGTTGCCGCGCTTTGAGCTCCGCTTGAGGGCCAACCTGCCAGGGTTGCACAAGTCACGAGACCGACCGTCATGATTGAGAAACGTTGAAGAGTAGTCATAGAGCTTCCTCCTTCTCCTTGGTCGTCGCAGAGCGATGATTCATACATCTTACTACGGCGATCGTTGAGAGAAGGATGTCGATTCAACTTGTGAGAAGCGTTCCGTCAGTGCACGTTTCTGCGGGTTGCGGGCTTCAGACCGGAAGATAGCCGTGGGTATCCTGCCGTGTACGGCGCCCTCGTCGTTGGGGTCCGTCCATGAGTTTCATGATCAGCGCAATGGCTTCTTCCGGTGAACCGGCGGCATTGACCAATCTCGGGTCGAGTTTGCGGAAGAACGCCACGTCGGCGGGAGAAGCTTCAACGAGAATGACCGGTTTACCGGCTTTCACCGCCAAGGCAACCTCCGAGACCGTACCAGACCCACTCAATCCACACACCACGACCACATGACTGGTCAGGACATTGATGTTGTTACGGCCACTGCCCATCTCGGTGATGATCGGCACGTCTACATGGCGAGACACCTTATCCTTGGCCGTCGGCAACACTCCGATAGTCAAACTTCCGCCCACCCGCTTGGCTCCTTCGCAAGCCGCGTCCATGACGCCCACGTCCCGACCGCCGGTCAACACGACCCAGCCCCGCCGTGCAATGAATTCTCCAAGGACTCGGGCATTATCAAGGTCCCGCTTCGGAGCCTTGGCCGGCCCCATCACTCCCACCACAAATCGCATCACTCCTCCTATAGTTCCGCTCCTTCTTCAAAATCGAGAGGCCGTAAGGGTCACATCCGCATGTTCCCATGCCTGTTGCCATTGCTTTTCCACGTCGTCCGCTTCACGGACTTTCTCCTGGGCCCGGAGGCTCTGCATGAGTCCAAACTGGGACCACCCGTTCAGTGGATTCTTCGTCAGATCCGTTCGGTAGACTGCTTCGGCCTTGCTGGGTTGACCGACTCTCAGTAAGGCGGCGCCGAGATAGTGGCGGATCGGAATCGGCCAAAATGGAGGTTCGGTGTACGAGAGTTCCTCCTCCAGCTTGACGGCGTCAGTGAACGATGCGATGCCCTCGTCGTACTTACGGCGCTGCATCGCCAGCTCACCGGCCAACAGCCGTTCCGCGATTTTGAGCAGAGTCCGTTCTGTTTTCTCTTCTGAACTTCGATCGCGACCGAATCGTTTAGCCATACCGGCCAGTACCAGATGCTCGCCCTCGGCTCCCGGCAAGCGACCTGACGCCGATAGCGCCATTCCTCTCCCCAGTCGCCATATCCCCTGTTGCAGACGCAGCGTCTTGGGAGGAGGCGGTTCCCGCAGCAGTTCGTCCCACTGTCCGAACCGGATCATCGACCACAGGGGAGCGGGAAGGTACAATTCCTTCCACTTATCCTTCCGCGCTTCATCTTCGGTGATCGTTCCCGTCAGCCGGCGGGCCACTTTTAAGGCTTCGGTTCGTCGTCCCTCCATGATTAAGGAAGCCCAAAGAAAATGCAGATTGTGGGTGTAGTAGCCGTCGGCATAGTCGCCGACTAACTTTCGTCCGGCTAGATACTTGCGATCGATATCCGCAGCATGCTCATTCCGTTTCGCCGCCTCATGATATCGACCGATCCGCATGTAGATGTGGGCCGGCATGTGGACCAAGTGACCGGCACCCGGCATAAGCGCGGGCAATCGTTCCGCACAAGCCAAGGCTCGGTCCGGGGTGGGGGAAGCTTCCACACTATGGATGTAGTAGTGGCAGGCTCCCGGATGATCCGGGAAACGCGCCAGAATCGACTCCAATGTGGACACAAGCTCCTCGGTGCCTGGTTTCGGCCGACCGGCCGCCGTCCATAAATCCCATGGATGCAGATCCATCAACGCTTCAGCAAACAACACGCCGGCATCCGGATCGTTCGGAAACTGCCGCCAGACGACACGCATGGCGTCCGCATAAGCTTTATCGAGTGTCGGTCGCGCATGCCCGTTGCGGTCGTATCGCTTGCCGATCGCATCGATATAGGCTTGTTCGACTGGGCTCGCGTGGGTACGATGCGTGCGAGCCTTTTGTACGGCATCCCATGCTCGCCGTTCTGCTGCCTTATCCATCGGCTTGTTGATGTTGGGACCCGAGGCAAGTGCCACACCCCAATAGGCCATCACCGCAGAGGGATCAAGACGCGCGGCTTCTTCGAACGCCATGATCGCCTCTTCATGGTTGAAGGCGTACACGAACCGCAAACCTTGATCAAAGTATCGTTGAGCCTCGGGGGAGTTCGTCGTGATGGGATGATGCAGGGTGCCGAGATTGTCAAAGAGAGCCACCCGAGAGACAGGGCGTTCAGCTGCCGTACTCAGATCGATCGCCAATAGACCTAGCCACGGCATACTCCACAAGAACAGATGAAAGAGGCTCATTGGCGGCTTTGTAGCAGACGTGACCCACACCTGGCTAGAGGATGGGTATGCGTCTTGAGGAAAACCCTGTGGGGTTCAGTAGATCTGCTCTTCTTTACCTGCGAAGCGCTTCAGAGGGGAACCTAGAGCCAACGGCCGGCACTGGCCGAACCTGGGCAGCTTACAGATTGAGCGGCGAACCTTCGCTTTTCTGATGAGAAAACGAATGCTCGTTTTCCTGAGGCGGATTCGGCGTCTCGTCGTCAGTGGGTTTCTTCCGACCGATACGGTTTCGCCTGACAGAGGCGGCCGCCGTGCTGGTCGACGGCGTCGAAAATGCACCGGCTTCCAGCTCTTTACCGAGATGAACGAGGACTTGTTGTTGCGAGGAAACCAAGGAGGTGAGCTCTTGAATGTGTGATGTAAGCCGGGCAATCTCATCCTGCTGCCCGACCAGAAAGGACCGGAGTTCGGCGACTTCTTCAGATTGAACAAGAGTCGGTGCCTGGGCCGGCTTTTGTAGAATCGTAATCTTTGCGGCCGACGGTCTCTCTGCTTCCTGGACTTGCTTTCCGTTGGGCTGGGCGTGATCCTGGTGAATCGTGGTGCGCTCCATCGTTCGGTCTGGTAGCGCAAGCGGTTTACGGGCCCCTGGAGAGGTCTCGTCCTCATACCGCGTCACATACGCGAAGACATCAACCATCTTGCGCCAGCAAGCGGCTCCGGCATCGAGCAGGAGCTGCCCGTAGGGTGCAGGCACCGGACGAGCTTCATCAATCTGCTTCTGGGACGGAATGCGATGAATAAGGTTGATCGGTTCTTTATTGAATCGTGGGGCCATCTGTCGGATCCCCTTCATTTGGACCTAGTAAGATACTACTGATGTACCTACTCCTCGGGAAGGCTCAGAGTCAACCCTTTTATTCTGCAAAAGTTGAAATATATTCGGAGTCCTTAAATAATTTTAGAAGCGTGTCACACTCGAGAAATGAAAATGCGGTAAGGCCATGGCTGGGACCAACATCTTCCCCGTTTCCGAATTGACCGCCTCCATCGGCGCGGTCCACGCGCTGAGACATTGAAACGCCCGGAGCGGACTCTCATGGAAACGGAAGTTCTTGACCGCCGAGACCACCTCTCCTTTCTCGACCAAAAATGTTCCATCCCGCGTCATGCCGGTCAGCATGAGATCGCGGGGATTTACCGGACGGATATACCAAAAATTCGTCACCAGAATCCCGCGTTCCGTGCTTTTGATCAGATCCTGAATTGAATGGGCCGACGGTCCTTCGACCGACAAGGCCGGAGCCTCCAAGGTAGGAATGGTTTCCACTCCACCGGTCTTCGCCGTGAATCGGTCGTAGGCCAGTTGTGTGAGGATCCCACGATCGATCCATACCGAATCTATGCTCGGCAATCCCTCATGGGTAAATCCCACTCCAAGCAGATCGTCATGATCCGGAACGTTCCTGAGAGTCAGCCGTTCGTCCACAATCGGTTGTCCCAGCTTACCGGCGAAAGGGCTCGTTCCTTTCGTGTACGATTTGGCATCCAGCGACCACATCAGCCATGCCCAGAGGCCGGCTACGGCAGCCGGTTCAAGAATGACGGGATAATCTCCAGCGGACAGCTCGTACGCATCCCGACCTCGCTTGGACTTGGCAATGGCCGCCAATGTCCGCTCTTGTACCCTCAAATGATCGATCGACCGGTGGGCAGCCGCGCCCCACCCGGTTGCATCACCGGCTTGGACGGTCAGGCTAAACCTGGCATCCGCTCGACGTTCGTAGCCGAATAGTCCGTTATCGGCGGCAATCCCCACTGCCGTCGTTGACGACGAGACGACGCCGGCCGCCATGATGTTCTCCATCCGACAGTGCCCGATCGCTTCATTGGCATACTCCAGACGTTTGACAGGCCCTGCCGCCATGGTCTCCGGTTTCGCCGTCTCTCGGACAGGGAATACGCATGGAACGGGAGGCGGAAGATATTCGGGATCGACCGGTGAGACTTGAGCAATCCGTTCGGCACGCGCCAATGTGTCCTGCACCGCACCGGCGGTAAAATTCGTCGTACTCGCCGTCCCGTGCCGCCCGCCGAAGGCGACCGTCACTGCCAGAGAGCCTCGCCTCGCATCGACATTTTGAACGATTTGATTATTGGCGAACCTCGTCGTGCCGGCATGGTGATCGCGAAGGCTGACGATCGTATGATCAGCGGACGAACGGGTCAGGACCAGCTCACTCAGAAAACGAAACTCGTCGGCGCTGGTCATCCTCGGCCACGTACCGCTCTGGACGGTCATGGGCTTCCTTCTCCCCGGATCACCTGGACCCGGCGAAATCTCGCGGGAGCGGCGGCATGGGTCATCCAGCCGGACTGTCCCGGCTGCCCCTTGCCGCACGTAATGAACCCGTACCGCCGGCGAAACGATCGATCAGCCACTCCGTCGCAACTGTTCCAAAACTCCGGCGTGATCCCATGGTAAATCACGTCCCGCACCATGTGAGTTCGCCTGCCGTTTTCAATCAGCCAGAATGCGTCACCGCCGAACTGAAAATTGTAGCGGCGCTGATCGATGCTATAGGACCCATGGCCTTCGATATAAATGCCGCGTTTCACGTCGGCCATGAGTTGATCACGCGTCGCCTCGCCGGGCTCCAGTCCGATATTGGCAATTCGTACGATCGGAACATTGCCCCATCCGTCAGCGCGGTTGGAGCCGCGCGAACGAGATTCGTCGATCTTCGGCGCCACTTCACGGCTCGTACAGTAGCCGACGAACATTCCGTTGCGGACGATGTCCCATCGCTGGCACATCACTCCATCATCGTCATAGCCGGTCGCGGCCAGCGTTTCCGATTCGGTGTTATCGGCCACTAAATTCACGTGCCGCGAGCCATAGCAAAAGGTGCCTCGCTTTTCCGTCGTCAAGAAACTGGTGCCCGCATAATTCGCCTCGTAGCCGAGCGCTCGATCCAGTTCGCTCGGATGGCCGCAGGATTCATGAATCGTCAATGACAAATGTTCAGGATCGAGCACCAGGTCATACTGGCCGGCATCGACCACCGGCGCCTTTACCTTTTCGATCGCCTGGTCGGCAACACGTGACGCTTCACGAGGGAAATCTGCTTCTTCGATCAGTTCATAGCCTTTTCTGAGGTGGGGTGTGTTGAAGCTGCGCGACGCAAATCGACCGTCATGCAACGCAGTCGCCGTACACTCACCCTGTCCTGCTAAGAGATCAAACTCCAGGCGTGACCCCTCGGTCGAGATAAACAACTTTCTGTCCCGGCGCGCCCACAGTCTCGCACTGCTCCTCGCGATGCCGGGTTGCCGTTGCAACGTTTCCATTGTGTTCAGCACCAAGTCGGTTTTTTTCTCCAACGGCACGCTGAAGGGATCAATGCGGTAGGGCGTGACGACGCGATCGCGATGGACCGGCTCCGGCGCCAATCGCACCTTTTCGAGGGCCACCGATGCGGACCCTTTGGCAATCTCAACGGCCAGGTCCGCCACCTTCGGTACTTCCTCCAGCGACAAGATCGAACTCGCGGCAAATCCCCAAGCTCCGTGGTAGAGCACCCGCACGCCGAAGCCGATGTCCTGAACATCTCGAATGGAAGCAATCCGACGATCTTCGCCCTCGATGTGCTCCGTGCTGCTGTCTTGAATGCGGATGTCACCGTACTCGGCGCCGGACCTCGCAATACGTTTCAGCGCAAGCTCGGCGAATTCGTCCCACGTTGGATCGCTCATATACTTCTCAGAGTGAAAGGAATGAGTCAGTATAACAGGTGACGGGTAAAACGGTGAGTCCGCCGGGATCCGACAAATGGACTACATTATGCCAATAGGCCGTAACGGGTCCGGTATCGTTCTTCATCTTAAGCCACTCGATGAACTGGATATTTCAACTGTGGGAGCAGCAACATGGACATCCAGATGAAGCTACTTTGACAAGCAATCAGCAATCCTCGTACCTTTCCGTGCGATAAATCCGCTGCCCACATTTTTATTTACAGAGGAGCGCGTTCATGCCGCAGAACTATACGGCTGTGATCAAACAAGATGCCGGGTGGTGGATCGGCTGGATCGAAGAAGTACCAGGTGTCAATTGTCAGGAGCAGAGCCGCGAAGCTTTAATTGAGACGCTCCGAGTCACGTTGCGGGAAGCACTGCGATGGATCTCAGCGAAGCGCCTCGGCGAGCGACTTCGTCTTCACAATGCCTAGTATTGTCTCGCGCTCCTTCGAACAACTTGCGCCGGTTGCTTGGTCGATCTGCGCCCGTACTTGGCGAAGCTGGTCGGTCTCATACTTCTCGGCAAGAGCCATAACTAACTGGGCCCGCGCGCCTTCAGGCCGGTAAGTCTTGACCTCGGGAATCAATTCCTTGAGCAGGGCGCACAGGGA
>JAICUC010000173.1 GCA_025936075.1 Nitrospira sp.
GCAGGCGCTTCGCATGAGCCCACGTGGTCAGCGTCGAACGCTCCTCTGGAGACAACACGATAGGCGGGGCCAAATGCATGCCGCAATGCATACCGGTCATGGACACCTATTGTCAAGCTATTTATGACGCACTACACTAGCGGACCACCTGCAGATTGCCAACGCCCACCGGCCGCGTCACGGCGTGACTGAAGTCAGGGGCATCGGCGGCCAGCGGCGTGCTGACATTGGCGGGCAGCTGCGGCTCGCGAACCGCAAAGAGGTGCATGCCGACGCGATAGGTTCGGGCCGGTTGCGGCAGCTTGGCTGGCTCGACGTCCTGCGAGACCTCGAGCCATCGCTGCTTGACCACTCCGACAACACTGGCCACGGCTGTGGATTCGTCACGCAGTTCGGACTCGATGAGACGGCGCACGCCGTGGTCGAGTGCGTCCATCATTCGTGACGGGATGACGAGACGCGACGAGATCGCTCCGGCGTCGGATTCGTACGCGACGCCATCGGTGGTCGGTACCTGTCGCCGTACACCGTCGGATATCCCCTGCGAGGCGAGCGTCTGTACCTCCAGCTGACTGGGATGCACTCGCATCAGCGTGTGATACGCCTGTTCGAGTGCCGCCTGTTCTTTCAGCAGCTCGTCATGCCGCGTGACATTGGGGTCTGGTGGATGCGGAGGCTCGGATGGCCTCGAGTCTGCATCCGTGCGTGGCAGGAAGACCTGAGGGATCTTCAATGGGTGCGCCAGGCGCCGCCGTACAGTAACCGTCGTCATCGGCTTGATCCGGCCGTTGACGAAGTCGTCGAGAAACGTCATGACTTGCCGCATGGATGCGACGGTGGCCGCGTCCACTCGATCGAAGGCCGTCACGAGCTTGATGGCGACGGTGAGATCACTGACGAGGATCGATTCGGCCTTGAATGCATCCGAGCGGACGAGACTGTCGGGATCCCGATCGAAGACGGCTCGCACCTCCGACTTGATCGTCCCCGGTGACGGCGACGTCAGGGCACGAAGCCTCTTACGCAAGTCGACGTACTGCGCCGAATGCGGGAGCGGGTTCCCATCAGGGGCGCTTAGAACGCCGTCAAGGAACGCGTCCGCACGCTTGCGAACGGCGGTCGTGTCAGCACCGTTTGAGATTGCGTCGAGAAGTCCATTCTGGAAGTCGGAATCCGTCGTGACGTCGATGGTCTCGTTGTGTCTAGGCACGACGAACGCCTGCTCGATGTAGCGGAATAGTTCCACCATGTGGGCCTCCAACGCCGTAATTGTAGGCCTACGGCTTCAGCTTGCTAGTCAACCACTCCAAATTGCCATTGCCTTCTATTCGCTCAGAAGTCTGCATACCAGCACGCTTTCGATTGGTTCTATCTGTTCTTGGCAAGAAGTGACTTGCACCGCAAATGCAGCAGTCAAACTCAGCGCACACGAGGTCATCTCTCATGAACCGACATTTCTTGCAATGAAAGGCGTTCATTCTAAAAACTGCCTTTCTGTGAAGTCAAGGAGAGAGACAACGTTGAACCATGCCGAAATCCCGTGCTAGACTCTCGCTCGGTCGGGCGATTAGCTCAGTGGTAGAGCGCTTCCTTCACACGGAAGAGGCCACAGGTTCGATACCTGTATCGCCCACCAAGCTCAACTTGGAATCTCTTTCTTCCGACCGTGATCCGGGTTTTCCCCCCAAAAGTCGAATCTTTGGACAGAACTCAGGATGTCGGCTACACTGTTGATTGGTTTGTGAAGGACTCAGGTTCTGAGCAAGGACAGGAACTGAACCAAGCGAGGTATTACTATGGATGTCATGCGGAATGTTATCGGCATCGCAATGCTGACGATGGTCGCTGCAGGCTGTAGCACGACGTACCAACAAGGCACAGGTATCGATGCCAAGGAATACACGCCTCCGACTAGTATCTACAACATTCTAGACAGCACTGCATTGGTCTACTCGGACCCCGTTGCTGGTTCGGCCGTCAATGATCACCCGCTTCGCTGGGTCGGGTTTGTTGCAAATCCGATCGGCCATGCTTTCGACTATGCGATCAATCGTCCGATGTATACCCTAGCAAGCGGATTCGCCTATCTCTCAGGCTATACAGCTGAAGATAATATGGTGAATGCCCAACGCCGGTAGTCCCGGTCATTTTCCTTGGGTGGAATCTAAGGCCCGCTCTTCTTCGAAGAGCGGGCCTTTTTCATTTCCTCTTCGCGAAGACTCCCTCAAATCGTGTATTGTTGCAGTATGCATTGCGGGGCTTCTCGATGAGTTCTCTCCGGGACATGTTCTTTGCCGGCCTCATTGTGATGGGGAGTCTGGTGATCGGGTGTGGCGGTTCAGCGGCTCCCGTCAAGCCTCCGCTTCCTCCCTCTGAAACGGATCTTATCCTGCTGGCCTCAACAGCGCTCTGCGAGCGCAAGATCGATTTCATGAGAAAACATCCCGCAGCGGCTCCCACAGCAAAGGACTGGGGAAGTGGCCACGAACTCACGATTCCGACGGAGAACAGTGCTTCACAGGGCGAAGAATCCTATTTTTTCGACGAAGATGATGTTCTGGTCGGTGCGCTCTTCACGTTCCCTAAAGGGTTGGACCTTAAACCCTATTCGGTACTCCGGCGCACGCTCTCACAGTTGAAACCGTCAGTGGAGTTCTACTTGAATGTAGCCCAATTGGAAACCAGAACGAACATGGAAAGCAGCGCTCTTCTGGAAACTGGTGACGAGAAAAGCACGACCCAATATCTTGTTATCGGTCTCGGAGAACAACCAATCCTGCTTCAAGCTTCGTTCACTATTGATCCCTATGTGCGGCTCTTCTCTCCGTACCGTCGAGAGTTCCTTGATCGGCTTCGCAATCCGGCAAGTGGCGAGAATGGACAAAAAATGGAGAGTCAGGGAGCCGAAGATAAAGAACCGTTCTCGTCTTTGCAGCAGTTCGCTCGTGGCCAGGCTGCCCAGCTCGCATACTGCGGTGAGAAGAACTATGATATCGCGGCCGACGCGTACCAAAAGGCGATTGCCAGTGGATTTACGAATAAGGTATGGCTTGCCGAGGCCCATCATAAATTGGGACTCGCTTGGGAAGCCAAGGGTCGATTCGACAAGGCAAAAACAGAGATGATGCGGTCGCTTTCCCTCAGGCCTAATATTCCGGAGGTCTTAAACAATCTCGGCACGGTCCAGGTAAAATTGGGGGATAAAGCGGCTGGTTTAAGTTTGTTTGAAAAGGCGGTGACTCTGCGTCCCAACTATGCCCTGGCCCGGTTCAATCTGGCAGAAGCGTGTGAGGACAAGAACCCTAAACGCGCCATCTCCGAGTACGAAACCTACCTGGCTCTTGTAGAAGGAGTAACCGAAGAGGAAACACGCATCGCACACGCCAAGGAACGGGTCAAGGCCTTGAAGCGATAGGGTTCCCTACCGGGATTTATTGATTCGCGTGAAAAAGCGATTCAGCCTCGAGCTTGCTCTTCCTGTTCTTGAAGGGTTTTGCACTCGATACAGAGAGTGGTTACCGGGCGAGCTTTAAGCCGTTTGTAAGGAATGTCTCCACCGCAGCGTTCACAAATTCCGTATGTGGCGGCGTCCATACGTTCCAGGGCTTCGCCGATCTTCTTGAGCAGTTTCCGTTCGCGGTCCCGAATCCGCATGGAAAAATTCTGGTCGACCTCGGCGGATGCTTGGTCGCTGACGTCGGGAAATGCCGCGAGACCGTCTCGATGTGTCAGGACTTCACCCACATCATTCAAAATGGTTGCGCGTTGACGTTCGAGGTCACGGCGGATGTCGGGATACTTGGTGTCTTGAGTGCCAGCTTTCGGCTTGTTCACGGAACGCCTGGCGCGCACCGGGCTCTGCGATTTTGTCGAGGGAGTGCGTGTAGCGGAACGGCGTGTCTTCATAGCTCGGGTTCTGCGTGTGGGAAAAACAAAGAACTATACCAATCTACATGAGAGGGGTCAACGAGGGTTGAAACTCCTGTACAAGCTATAGATCACGCCGGCCCTCGATCGATTTCAGCAACGTTACTTCGTCCGCGTACTCAATGTCCATGCCCACGGGAATCCCATAAGCAATTCGGGAAATACGTACGCCGAAGGGTTTGAGCAATCGGGTCAGGTAGATCGCTGTGGCTTCTCCTTCAATGGTGGGGTTCGTCGCGAGGATGATTTCTTCAACCCCGCCAAGTTTCACGCGCTCAACAAGTTCATCAGCCTTAATGTCTGCCGGTCCTACGCCTTCGAGTGGGGAGAGCGCTCCCAGCAAGACATGGTAGAGACCGCGATAGGCGCCTGCCCGTTCGACGGCATACAGCGTACTCGGTTCTTCAACGACGAAAATCTTGGTCCGGTCACGTTTCGGGTCGAGGCAAAATTCGCACAAGTCTGCTTCCGCGATATTGCGACATTGTCTACAAAACGCCAATCCATCCTTCACTGCACGAATGGTATCCGCCAACCGCAAAGCATCCTCTCGCTCGGCTTTCATAAGATGAAAGGCCAACCGCTGGGCGCTTTTGTGGCCGATTCCGGGGAGACGGACCAGTTCCTTAATCAATCTCGCCAATAAGCCCTGTTGATCGACGGCCATCCTTTAAAACAGACCCGGAATCTTCATCCCGCCGGTCAGCGCTTTCATTTCGCTTTCCATCAATTCCTTGGCTTTGCGGAGCGCTTCGTTCGTCGCGGCCACTATAAGGTCCTGAAGCATATCGACATCGTCGCTCTTGATGACCTCAGGATCGATCGTCACGCTGACGATCTGCATGGCTCCGTTCGCCGTGACGGTGACGATTCCGCCGCCAGCAGTCCCGCTGACCGTTTTGGATGCGGCTTGCTCTTGAATCTTAGTCATTTGTTCCTGCATGGCCTGGGCTTGCTTGAGTATGTTATTCATGTTGCCGAAAGGATTTTTCATTCGCTTGCCTCCTGCTGGGTTATAGTACGAACCTCGGCCAGTTCCACGCCGAATATTTCGAGGGCCTGTTTCACCGTCGGGTTCGCTCTCGCACGTTCGAACAACACCAGCCGTTGTTCTTGTTCCTTAGCCGCTCGTACTTGAGCCATGGTTAGTCCAGGTGGATGGGTCTCAGTCAGCTCGATGATGCGGACACGTATGGGATACCCCAACTGACGTTCGCACAATCTTGATAACACCAGAAGATTCTCTTCCTTCTCCAATCTAGCTCTGGCCACGGTTGCCTGCTTGGCAAATCCGATGGTGATAAACCCACCCTCGACCCCAACAAACCTGCCGGCTTCGAGAAACGGCGCGACATTGGGAAATGAGGCTGCAACCTCTTCTTGGACTAATTCCCACTGCAACGTCGGTTGTGGATCGACGGCTGTGGGAGGCACGGTGGCTGTGGCCACATCGGCCGGTGGATTGTGAGATGGTCCAGGTGAAATCGATGGTCCTTCATCCGTTTCCCCCCTGGACGTGGGAATAGGTTGAGGAATGGGCCTTGACGCATCGGGTATACCCTGGCGCAAAGCCGGAGGAACTGCTGGCCCACTCTTGCGCCTTTCCGGCTCAGCCGGAGGTTTCTGGTTGGAGGACGATGCTGTCTGTATCGGGCGGGCCTCTGTACCCTCTCGTTGACGCAACAGCCGTGTCGCTCGAACAGCCGCGGTCTCCATGACAAAGCGAGGATGGCTGCTGAATCGTAAAGAGTCTTCCGCTTGGATGAAGATGGCAAGTAACTCCTGAAGCTGTTCCGGAGTCAGTACCTTGGCATTCATCGACAGCTGGTTCAGATCGTCTTCCGAGGTTTCAATCAGGCCACGCAGCTCGGCTGTACCGGGAACGACTGCCGCCACGAGCAGATTGCGGATATGTTCCACTACTTCAGCGCAGAACGCTCTCAAGTCATGTCCGCGGTCCAGCAGATTGGCCAGGCTGGCAAGGGCAGCGGGGCTGTCTTGGGCCATAATCGCTCTAATGAGTTCCTGCACCAGTTCTTGAGGTACGGCTCCCAACAGTAGTTCGAGATCCGCATGGTTGACGGCCTTGCCGCCATATGCAACGGCCTGATCGAGCAAACTCAGAGCATCGCGCATACTCCCTTCACTGGTACGAGCCAGAGCCACGAAGCTCTGTTCCTCAAGCGTCAACTGATCTTGCGCCGCCACGTGCCGAAGTCGCTCCATAATTTCGGTTCTGGCAATGCGACGAAAATTGTAATGCTGACATCGTGAGAGAATCGTCGCGGGGATTTTATGAATCTCCGTTGTCGCAAAGATAAAAACCACATGTGTGGGTGGTTCCTCGAGTGTCTTCAACAGGGCATTGAACGCCGAGTTTGAGAGCATGTGGACTTCATCGATGATGTAAACTCGAAACTGACCGCGAAACGGCGTGAACTTCACGTTCTCGCGGATCTCTCGTACATTGTCCACGCTGGTATTGGATGCACCGTCGATTTCGATGACATCAACTGAATTCCCTTGCACAATCTCGCGGCAGTTCTCGCAGGTATTGCAAGGATGACTTGTCGGCCCCTGTTCACAGTTGAGTGCTTTCGCCAGTATTCGTGCGACAGTGGTTTTCCCCACGCCTCGTG
Source organism: Nitrospira sp. (assembly GCA_025936075.1). Classification (GTDB taxonomy): domain Bacteria; phylum Nitrospirota; class Nitrospiria; order Nitrospirales; family Nitrospiraceae; genus Nitrospira_D. Next base: position 6,567 of record JAICUC010000173.1, read on the forward strand.
TGCCGGAAAATAGATACGCGTGCGCGATCCGTTTCGTCGAGACCGCGTTCATTAACGTTTGGACGACATGGGGCTGACCGATCACATCGTCAAACGTACCGGGCCGATATTTACGCGCGGAGACTTGATAGTCCATAAAGAAGTCGGCAGGAGTGAGAGCTGAGATGTAAGAAATGTAAAACAAGACGATATAAAACCGACGATGCTGTCGCCTTACGCCTCATGCTCACGCCTCACGTCCAAGTGGGGCCAGGTGATCCTGCGGCACACAGAACTGGCTGCTTACCGTTGCTTCCTTCCGGACCTGGCGGGGTTCACAGGATTCTATTGCACAGGGCCCAGCCCCTATTCTCCATCTAGGCTCTCCAATACAGTCCGCACTTAAGGTATGTATCCGCCCGCAGAAATTACGATACAGCGATAAAAGCGGGCGGTACTCACGAAGTGCGGTATGGCGGAGAGGGTGGGATTCGAACCCACGGTCCCGTTGCCGGGACGCATGCTTTCCAAGCATGTCGATTCGTCCACTCTCGCACCTCTCCGCATCGAGAAGTGCAAAGGGATAGCATCTTAGCATGCGTGTCCATGACCGGCAAGGTGAGGACCACCGTGTAGTTAGGCTCTGTCGACATTTAGCGAAAAGTGCTCGAGAATCTTCTCACCAAGGAGGGTCTCATGGACGAGCCGAGGCATGTGCGAGAGGATCAACGCGCTGTATAAGGAGCGGAATCTGGTGGAACGGATGTGTGGGTACCTCAAGCATTTCCGTCGGGTGGCAACGCGGTACGACACGCCCGCGCTCTCCTTCCTGTCGTTCGTCCAGCTCGCGACCAGTTACGTATGGCTCAAGTAAATGTCGACAGAGCCTAGGGCGTGTCGTCAGTTAAGCC
>JAICUC010000366.1 GCA_025936075.1 Nitrospira sp.
GATTCACTTCCAGAAGCTTTCCCTCGAGCGTCCAAAAGCCCAAGGCCTCGGACGACGAGTGGAACAATCCGGCGAGCCGCTCGATCGCCTCCCGGCGTTCCGTCACGTCGATTCCCACCCAACATTGCGTCCATCCGGACAGCGGCATATCCTGCGCCATCGGCAGCCACTCGACATACCGTACGGTTCCATCTTTACAATTGATCGGCCGCTCTTCAACTCGGGCTCCGCCTAGGGAACCGCCGTCTCGATCGGCTCCGGGTTTCGGACTTCGCGAGAGGAGCTGGAACGCATCCGGCTTGCCGATCATGTCTTCCGCCCGATAGCCGGTCACCCGCTCACATTCATGGTTCCAGGCAACGGTGCGATGCTGCTCGTCGAATGCGACGAACATGACGGCCATGCCGTCGAACAACCGGTGCAGGCGGCTCTCGCTACTCCTCAACGAGGCTTCCAGACTTTTTACCGCGTTGATGTTGGTGAAGGTCAGCACGCCTCCGCCGATGACGTTTTCGATGGTCCGGTACGGCATGATGCGCAAGAGGTACCAATCTCCCTGCTTCGTCTCGATCTGCATCTCCTTGTACGCAAGCGTCCGCAGCACCTCTTTCAAGTCATCCACCAACCCGCCATGCTTGAGGTTTGTGGCGATGTCGCTGATCGGCCGTCCGACATCGCTCGGGATCACATTGATGACCGACGCGGCCTGCGGCGTAAAGCGCTTGATGCTCAGGTTGTTGTCCACGAAAACCGTGGCGATGTCCGTGCTGTTCAGCAGATTCTTCATGTCGTTGTTCGATTGCGAGACGTCTTCGATCTTCTGCTGCAATTCGGAATTGACCGTGACCAGCTCTTCGTTCAGGGATTGGAGCTCTTCCTTGGAGGTCGTCAACTCTTCATTGGTGCTCTGCAGTTCTTCATTTGTGGACTGCAGTTCTTCATTGGCCGATTTCAATTCCTCCTGCGACGTTTCCATTTCCTCCACGGTGTTCTGGAGCTGTTCCTTGGTGTATTTCAACTCCTTGGCCAGATCCTCCGTCTCGTTGGACGGTTTGCCGCTCTCTTTCTTCCCCCGGCTCAGCCGCTTGGCCGGTTCCCGGTCCTCGAACGAGATCAGCACCATACCCCGCGTGATCGACCGCCCGCTCAAGGGCCGCACGAGGATTTTGACGATCTGGTAGCCGCCGTTCACCTGCACGCGGAGCCCGTCACGCTCGACCTCACGACGCTGCAAGAGAGCCTTTCTGACCAGCGCTCCGACCTCGAGCCGCAACCCCTCGCGAGCCATGGTAAAGATATTCATCGTCGCCTCGCCCGTGGCCGGCTCCAAGTACCGGCCCGTGCGGCCTTGAATGTACAGGATGTCCCCGCTCTCATTGACGAGCACCGAGGGCGGCACGAACCGCTCCAACAGCAATTGACGGGACACATCCGACAACGAGACACCACCCACATCTGTCGTGGATTTCGGCTGGTGGTGAGATTTGTCCTGCTCTTGGGGAAACAGTGCGCTGGGGAAATCGACCCATCCGGCGGTTGCGGCGATGGGCAATTCTTTCCGCCGGAAGACCTTCCATTTGTGATCCACCGTGCCGAAGAGGTCCTCAAATCCCCCGATCGACTCGGACGATCCCAGGAACAGAATCCCGCCGGCATTGAGCGTGTAATGGAACAGCGGCAGCAATTTCTTCTGCAACTCGGCGTTGAAATAAATGAGCAGATTGCGGCAACAGAGCAGATCCAGCTTCGTAAACGGAGGGTCCATGATGAGGTTTTGCGGAGCGAAGACCACCATCTCCCGGATGGTCATGGACACGCGATACCCATGGTCGTCTTTGGCAAAGAACCGATGCAGGCGCTCCGGCGAGACGTCAGTCGCGATGGTGGGCATATAGAAACCCTGGCGGGCACGGTCCACCGCTTCTTTGTCGATATCGGTCGCGAAAATCTGCACTTTCACGGCGCTGAGCAGTTTGAGCTGATCCAAACATTCCACGATGATGATGGCGATGGAATAGGCCTCTTCGCCGGTCGAGCAGCCGGGAATCCAAACCCTCACACTGCCATGTTTGGTCTTGTTTTTCAGAACCGACAGGAGCGCGTTTTCTTTCAGCGCCTTGAAGGCTTCCGGATCGCGGAAAAAGCTCGTGACCCCGATCAAGAGCTCCCTGAACAGAAGATCGAGCTCGTTAGGGTTCTCTTGCAGAAACCGGACGTACCGTCCGATATTGCTGAGTTGATGAACGTTCATCCGGCGTTCGATGCGCCGATAGAGCGTATTTTTTTTGTAAAATGAAAAGTCATGCCCGGTATGGGTGCGCAAGAGAGTGAAGACCCTCAGCAGCGAGGACGTCACCGTCCGTTCTTGCGCCGCGACGTCGCGGGGAATCTTCGTGCTGTGCCTCACATAGCCAATCAGTTTTTGCGGGAGGTCTTGGGCCGCGGCGACATAGTCCACCAATCCGGTTCCCAGCGCGCTCTTCGGCATGCTGTCGTATTTGGCGGACCGAGTATCCTGAACGAGTGCCAGGCCCAAATGCTCTTTCACCGCCTTCACCCCGAGCGTGCCGTCCGTCCCCATACCGGACATGATGACGGCGATGCTCCGCTCCTCCTGATCTTCGGCCAGATGCCTGAGAAACAGATCAATCGGCGCACGGAATCCGCGAGGAGAGATCGGCTCTTGGAGATGCAACACCCGGTGCAGGATCGTCATGTCTTTGTTCGGCGGGATGATATGGATCTGATTGGGAAGCACCGCCATCCCGTCTTCTGCCTGAACCACCTTCATGTTCGTGCAGCGGCTCAGCAGCTCAGGCATCATGCCCTTATGGGTGGGATCGAGGTGAGAAATCAGCACGAACGCCAATCCGCTGTCGGACGGCATATGGGTAAAGAATTGCTCGAAGGCTTCCAGAGCCCCGGCCGAGCCACCCATACCCACGATATACGCGGGACGCTTCAGTTTGGCCGAGTCGGTGCTTTGGGCAGGCTCCGATCCTGCGCGACGCCGCGCGATGATGCGCGGCGAAGCTTTCTCTTTTGGTCGTGTGCGTGGTGCCATGGCAATTGGTTTGAGAAGAGCGATTGTAGGGCCGATTGTGGGGCGGATTGTAGGCCTTTCGTCCCTATGGAGCAAGAGGCAAGAAATGTGAGCTACGTCATTCCGGCGAAGGCCGCCAAGGGTGTGCACAATCGACTGCATCGCCGTCTCACCTTGGCTTCTTCGATGCCACGATGACTGGTTCTCCGGCCGCCAATGCCGTCAGGGTCGGCGCCATCTCCTTGATCCGTAAGACACCGACCACATCATCCATCTTCAAGGCATTGAGCGGCATGTAGGGCATGTAGGCTTCGTCGGGATCTTGAGTCAACGTGATGCCGGACGCCCTGGATATGGCGATGAATCCGCTGACCCCGTCTTCTCCGGCGCCCGTCAACAGCA
>JAICUC010000395.1 GCA_025936075.1 Nitrospira sp.
ATGGAGCATTTCCCCATGCACGACGGGCCGTGGGACGACAGCGTCTCCCTGCGTCGCGAGGACATGTACGGCGACGATGGCCGCTGATCCCACGTTCGTTGATACGAAACGTCCTCGTCTACGCGAGCCAGAAACGCTCCGCATTCCACGTCCGGGCCCTCGCGTGCCTGCAGGAAGCGCGGGGACAACGCCGGGCGCTCTGGATCAGCCGCCAGGTGCTGCGCGAGTACCTCGCCACGGTGACGCGACCCCATCGCGACCAGGCGCCGCTGCCGATGGCCGAAGCGATCACCGACACCAAAGGGTTTGAGCAGGACTTCAACGTCGCCGAAGACGGGCCGGACCCGGATGTCGGACCGACCTCCGAGACTCTGGCGTAGGCGGGCTACTTATCCACAGCGGCGATCGGCGTGTGGTGCTGCGTCGAAGGGTGTCGCGCGACGGCTTTAGCTTGATCTCATTGATCTCATTGATTACAACGAGATCGTGCAGTCGGGTAATTCCGTCGATGAGCAGCATCACCATTCGCAACCTCGATCCGGCAATCAAGGAACGGCTGCGCGTGTGCGCGGCGGAACGGGGCCATTCCATGGAGGCCGAGGCCCGCCGCATCCTGCAGGCGGCCCTCACCGGCGCTGGCAAATCCCCCTCCCGCAACCTTTACGAACGTATCCACGCCCGCTTCGCCCCACTGGGAGGCGTCGATCTGGAGTTGCCTCGGCGCGATCCGGTGCGCGATCCGCCGCATTTCGACTGATGTATATCCTCGATACCAATGTCCTGTCGTCCCTGATGACCGCCGAACCGGCAAAGCCGGTCGCCGCCTGGGTTTCGGCCCAGGTAGCCGAGCAACTGTTCACGACGGCGATCTGCCAGGCCGAGATTCTCGCAGGCTTGGCAATCATGCCGGATGGCCGTCGCCGCCGTGACCTCGAAGCGGCGGCGCAAGCCATGTTTCTCGCGGACTTTGAAGGCCGTGTCCTGCCCTTTGGCACGGAGGCGGCTGTCATGTATGCTGACTTGTTCGCAGCCCGCAGGCAGGCAGGTCGCCCCGCCGCGACGGTCGACCTGATGATCGCAGCCGTCGCCAAATCCCACGGAGCGAGTGTTGTCACGCGCAATACGCGTGACTTCGATGAATGTGGCGTAGCTGTCATCAATCCCTGGGATGAGTGATGGAAGCGACTCCCTCCAAACCTGACGGGCCGGCCGATGACGATCAGCTCGCCTTGCCTGTCTCGCTACCGATCCAATATTCGGCGCCGCAGCCCGGCGAGATCATCACCAGCATGATGACACAAAATACCTACACGATGGGAGAGCACATCGGTGAAGGCTACTTCGGTCACGTGTTCGGCTGCACGGACTCATGGGACAACAGACTGGCTGCGAAGGTGCTGAAACCCACCTTGCCGCACGAAACGCTGAAGACGCAGGCATGGGACGAATTCAAGAAGCTGTTGACCGTGCGCCATCCTTTCATTACGTACGTATACGACGCCTTTGAGTATAATAATGCCTGCTACATTGTCACGGAACGCTGCCACAGCCCTCTGGGGGAGCTTTTTGCCATTGAAAATTATGACGGCGGCGCATGGTTGCTATCCATTGCTCGATGCCTGCTACAGGCCGTCGACTTCATTCATATAAACGGAATGGTGCACAAGGACATCCACCCCGGCAACGTGTTCACCAACTTCCAGAGTGACGCGATGCTTCCTCACCAGCAGATTATCAACTTCAAGCTTGGGGATCTCGGAATCGCGGATCTCGCTCAGGACGTTAAGCCCGAGAGCACGCTGGCAAATTGGATGCTGCCGCCGGAGTCAATCGAACCGACACTTTTCGGCGTCATGGACCGCCGCATCGACATCTATCACTCCGGCCTGCTGTTTCTGCAGATCCTTATCGGCCGCGAGCTTCAGTTCACGCGCGAGCAGATACTGGAGGGTGCGCCTCGCCACATGGCATTGCAGTTGCCGTCACCCTATTCTGTGGCTCTGGAGAAGGCGCTAAGGCGACGGGTCGAATTTCGGACGGCATCAGCAAAGGAGTTCTGGAGGGATCTGAATTCGCCCGTCACCCCAGCAATCGACTTTGGCCGGTCTGTTTAGGCCGATCAGCGAACCCACCCTGTAATGGCACTTCCGCCTATTCGGTTAACACCTCGGTCTCCTCTTGAGATCTGTTATCAAAGAGTAAATCTGGGGAGACAGGGCAGCCCACTTTCCGACGAAAGCGAAGGTTTTTGCCATGACGGACGGTGAAGACTCTGAATTGATCCCGCCGTCCGGGATGCCGGGCGGGAGGTATGGCCGCGCGGCGCTCAACGCCGTCGGGGGCTTGATCCCCTTTATTGGCGGCGTTTTCTCGGCGGCCGCTGGTATGTGGTCGGAAGCCGAACAGGAAAAGCTAAATAGCTTTTTCAAACATTGGCTCGAAATGCTCAGGGCCGAGGCGGCCGAAAAACAGCGGACCATCATCGAGATCGCGCAGCGGCTCGACCTGCACGACGAGGCAATAGCGGACCGCGTGGCGAGCGAAGACTTTCAATCGCTGCTGCGCAAGGGATTCCGCGACTGGCCCGGCGCAGAGAGTGAAGAGAAGCGCATTTTGATGCGCAACATCCTTTCCAACGCTGGCGCAACGCGCATCGTAAGTGATGACGTTGTGAAGCTGTTCATGGAGTGGGCAAAGACTTACTCCGAGTTTCACTTTCAGGTCGTCGCAAGAATATACAACCACGCCGGGATCACGAGGGCTGGAGTTTGGGAAGCTCTCGGCCGGGAACCAGTGCGCGAGGATTCTGCGGATGCGGATTTGTTTAAGCTGCTTTTCCATGACCTATCGACGGGGCGGGTGATCCGCCAACATCGTGAAACCGACCACGCCGGGAACTTCATCGCAAAAGTTCCACCTTCACGGCGCGGCATGCCACGTCCCCCGCCCGGCACACGTCAGATGAAATCGGCCTTCGATGATGAGGAAC
>JAICUC010000103.1 GCA_025936075.1 Nitrospira sp.
ACGGCGACGTTCTCGATTGCCGTAAGGGTCGGGATGAGGTGAAACGATTGGAAGATATAGCCCACCTTTTGGCGCCGAAATCGGGCCATCTGACTCTCACCCATGGTTGTGATGTCTGTTCCATCCAGCTGAATTGATCCAGTGGTCGGTCGATCCAGGCCCGCCATCAAACCCAGCAATGTCGACTTTCCACTTCCTGAGGGCCCCACAATGGCCACTGTCTGCTTTGTCGGGATTTCAAAGGTGATGCCGTCAAGAATCGTGACTGAACGACTTGCCGCCGCCAAGACCATCGAAACATCTTTCACGGTGATCATCAAAAACCTTGCTCGCCTTTCGAAATGAGAGCTTCAGAGATGTTATTATACTGTACAGAATAATGACCGAGTATTGCTTCACATGACCGTGAAACGATTTCATGACATACTCGTGCCGGTCTTCTTGATGCTGCTTTGGCCGCTCGCTTCGGGAGCGATCTCTTTTTCAGCATCGGACCATAGACCCCGAATCGTGGCGTTTGGGGACAGTCTCACCGCCGGACTCGGGGTGCAAGCCGATGAATCCTACCCGGCTCAACTTCAACGCCGACTTGATGGTCTGGGCTACCACTATTTGGTGATCAACGCCGGTGTGAGCGGCGACACGACGGCCGGTGGTCTCCGGCGCGTTCCTTGGATCCTGAACAACAAGCCTGAGTTGGTAATCCTCGAATTGGGCGCGAACGATGGACTCCGAGGGCTCCCCGTCGATCAAACAACAAGCAATCTTCGACGGATCATCCGACAATTACAGGAGGCCGGCACGACGGTTGTCTTGGCGGGAATGAAATTGCCCCCGAATTACGGACAGGACTACACGATAAGCTTCGAAGCCATGTTCCAGATGCTGGCCAAAGAGTATCAGCTTCCCTTGATCCCCTTCTTCCTCGAAGGGGTAGGTGGTGCATCCTCGCTGAATCAAGCTGACGGCATTCACCCAACCAAGGAAGGCTACAAGATCATCGTAGAGGAAGTCCTCAACGTTCTCAAACCGGTGTTGGACTCGCACAACCCCCCGGCTTCTCACAAGCGGAGTTGAAGGAGGGACTTCTCGGTCAAGCCCGCACAATAGCAAGACAAGCCGACATAGGGCGGCTAACCGAACCGCTATTCATTACGACTTCTTGAAGAACGTGTCGTAGACGCCGTACGCGAGGACCACTGCGATCAGTGTATAGTACAGACCGGTGATTCCGCTGTAATCCGGAGGACCTCCCCCCTCTGGGGCATTCGCCAATGCCGGTAAAGCTTGGCCCAGCAAGATCCCCGTTAACAGACCTGTTCGTGAAAGTAGCCGATTCATCGCTCCCCCCTTCTAAATCCATCGAATCCGTACACGAGAAGTGGGGCACATTGTACTGGACGGCGACTGGAGGGCGCAAGAGGAATCAAGCCGTAGGCGATCGGCGGGGTGATGGGCGATTGCTATTCGTGAGAAGGCAGCACGACGGCCGACTGGAGTGTCTCAGCCACATCTTTAAACGAACTGACAAGCTTTTCGAGCTGAGAGCCCTTCTGAAGCATATCTCCCGTAACAGCCCTCATCTGTGCGGCATGCCGTACGACTTCGGCGGTCAACTCGCTGACTCTGGTCAGCACTTCCTTATAGGATGCCACTTCGCGCCGAAGCTCCTGAGTGATGGCCTGCGCGGCATTCCTTTCTCGCAGAGAGGTCTGGAGTTGTTGCGTGAGATGCCCAACGTCCGAATCACGGTCTTTCAATTGAGATTCGAGACTCGTCATGACCTCTTCACTTTCCCTGCGTCGATCCTCAAGATTGCTGATCGCTTGAATCCACATCGAGATCGCTCCGGGCCCGAGCGCGGGAGGAGGGGGAAGCGGCTCTTGCCTTTCAAGAGCCTTCATCGCCGGTTGGAGCCATTCCAAAAACACCATGACATCACTGAGTTTTACGTCGGCCGTGAACGACGGCACGGGGGCCCGTTTGCCATTATCCGAAGGACTGGTGGGAGCTGCCGTCGTTATCGATTCTTTCGCAAGCTTCGGGTTTCGTGATTGCCGAGGCTGGGCCCACCGCTGATATTCCAGCAGCACCGCGATGCAATGACGGCACATGGGCTCTTCGGGGAGGGTACAGGAACATTTCGAGACGAGGTGGCCGTCTTTCAGTCGAATGTTCTGCTCATACAGACCGGAATTACCGATGACGGTGGACGTGATTTGAGAATCATCCGCCTCGGCGATACGGACGCGATTCGTGGTCAAGTACTGATGGGCGATTTGAAAGGCCGAGGCATCCGACACGGCTTGGATCATTTCAGAGGTCAACAAACCAAGCCGTTCGGCACTGCAAGGAATTTTGTTTCGCATCTAAACGGGCCGGCCCCTTGCGCCACCATCACGCATACCGGCCTCAGTGTGACGAGGGCCTTGAATCCTGTCAAGCACTGAACGGTTTTGTGTAGGCCTCGCTCTCCTCGACTGTCTGAAGCGCACGTTCCGAATTGTCTACCGGCAGGGTTTGGTTGAGCTGGATTTTCCCATGGGCGTCAGCCAAATATAGTCGGCGATGGGGTCCTGAATGAGAGCCTGAACATCGGTTGTTTTACCGGGCTCAAACGACATCATGTAGATCGTGATTTGTTTGATGTCATCTCCCAGGCGTCGAGCGACCCGCTTCGGCACGGGGAGGCCATATTGAACATGGCCGCCTCCCGTGTAACTCACGATCATTCGACGGGGGCCGTCGCTCTCCCGGCGAAATTCTTCTTGTCGGTGGACCAGCGTTCTCGCCATGCCTTCGTCCCGGACCATCGATGCCTCATACATGGTCCGGAAGTGTTCCTCGGTTCCTCCGTGGCACCGTCGCAACTGATCGACAATCCTCTCCCGGTACGCTGGATCGTCGACGATATCCTCCTGCAGGATTCCCCATGGCTCCCATTCACGCTCTTGTCTGGCCTGGTCGAGCCCCAGTTTCACGACGCGACGAACCAAGGGTTTGGGTGGGTTCATCGCCAGGACGGTCAAGTGCCGATCACGGGCAAACGTCACCAAAGGCGCGTAGTCTTCAAATGCTCCGCCCCAATTTTGTTTCCAGCGCACCTGTTCCAAAAACTCGTTCGTGACGGACTGGGGGGTCGCTACGTAGCCATCGAGCGCCGATTGACCGTCCCAGCCGAACATCTCCATTCCAATGGTCGGTTCAATGCCGTCGGCCACCAATTGATCCAGCACTTTCAGCGCCGCTTGAATATGATATGGATTGTGGTGTTCCTCTCCCAGATAGACAATGTCCTGTTGCTCCAGCTTCGTCATGAATTCTGAGAACGGAACGATACGGCCGGTTTGCGTGTCAAGAACCTGCCACGATTGCCATTTCCCATCGGCGTCCGAACGGAGGCCGGCATCACGCTCGGCTCCACAGCCGATCGGGAATGCCAGCATGCCCGCGAGCAAGCCCAGTATGACGGCCGATCGCCGGCCGAGAGAATAGACGGACAGGAACCGTGCTCTCATCAAACCACTCCTACCATACCGAATGAGCGTGAACAAGCCGACTTGACGCCGAAGTTTGAAGGTTATTATGCTCCTTGCCGAACAGTCCTTGATACCCTCTCATGCACAGCCGATCACGCTTCCATGAGTCCCGACCCACTCGCTGAATTCCGCCGCGTCGTCAGTGTTCGTGCCCGTCAATTTCCCCGACAATGGGAGGCATCGAAGAAGTTGCTGGAAGAGACCGCCTTTCCCTCTACGATCGCGCGACTGCGCGATGCCGTTCAAAGCAAAAATCTGCCGGCTTCCGTGAAAGATCGGCTATTGCGCCTCTTCGAAGAAGACGAGCCGCGGCGGGTTCAGGATCTCGATGGAGAGAGACTCAAGTTCGCCACGGGTCTTCCTCCCGCCAAAGCCCTGCGTGCGCTGGCCGTCTTTTTTGAGTTGGTGCCCTCAGCCGCCACGACGTGGCCCGTGACTCATCTATCGAGTGAGGAAGTGGAAGAAGCCGTGCGTCAGGTGAAGAATCCATTCGACCTCCTTCAACGCGCCGACGTGGCGTCCCTATTGGAGATCGGGGCCGGCGATCTCTCGTTCGCCGAAGAACTGGTCGATCTGTACGGATCCGATCTCAATCAACGACACCGGCCGTTCATCGTCCATTGCCTGGACCGCCTCAATCCCCGTTCTCAACTGGGCGGTCCGCTCCACGCAAATCCGGAGAGGCTGCAGAAGTTGCAGCGTAAGGTGGGGCCATCCTTCTCTTTCTTCGGCGATCAAGACATGTTTGGACTAGAAGATTTGGATCAACGGGGATTGCTGGCCACGCGATATGCCATCGCCACCTGTTGGGCGCCGGCCACACCGACCTTCGCCTATGAGCCGACCAGGCTCTCAGAGACTCTCATCAGCAGCGAACTGGAGCGTACCAAAGGCACGTTTCAACGGACGCGGTTCGGCAAAGAACCAGCGCTGGAAGTCCGGCATGCCGGCCGCGCGCTTCTCTTCCCGCCGTGGAAGTTTGAGATCATCGGTCCCCTCGCTCTCTTGAGCCTGCTCGCCCGCCGTGGATTATTGTGTGTACTGGGGGCAGTAGATGCGCAAGTGTTCTGGGAACTCCTGGCGCAATTGCTGGAGGACTCGCGCTATCGTCCGCCTGAACAACCCTTTAATCCCACCAATCTGCCAACAATCTTCGGCGAGGTCTATCATGTCCTTGCCGGTCTGCCGATCGGCGAATCAATCAACTTGGCCGAGGTGGCGGCCCTTCGGCACCACTATCTCCGGTCAAGCTCAACCCCCTTCATGGATGCCGTGGCCGGTCACTTTCGGTATGTCCGCATCAGCCGAGGCGCCGTCTTCCCCGGCATTCCGGCGAGCAGCACTGCCAGGAAGTTCGCTTCCATGACCGAAGAAGCTCCTCCATGGTTTGTCACGCTTGTTCCTGCATAAGCTTTCCGTCCCGGAGCCCTCTCGTGACGTGATGACATAGGAGACGGAAAAGCTTGAATAATTGACCGTTTCCAGACCCTTTGTTAGACTTCGACCGTGTCCGATCACCAGGCCATTCTACAGCGATCTTCCACGCCTTAGCCCATCATGAATCCAACGGATATCATTCGAGCCGTCCAGGAGAATATTGCGCGGGTGATCAAGGGCAAACCGCAGGTGATCGAAATGAGCCTGGTTGCCCTCTTGGCGCGCGGGCATCTCCTGCTCGAAGATGTACCGGGAGTCGGGAAAACGACGCTCGCCCATAGTCTTGCGCGTTCGCTCGATTGTTCCTTCAAGCGCATTCAGTTCACGAGCGACCTGCTTCCGTCCGATATCGTAGGGGTCTCGATCTTCAATCGCCAGAAACAGGCCTTTGAATTCATGCCTGGTCCGATTTTCGCCAACATCGTGCTCGCGGATGAAATCAATCGAACGACCCCCAAGACCCAAAGCAGTCTTTTGGAAGCGATGAGCGAAGCGCAGATTTCGTTCGACAATAAGACCTATCCCTTGAATCAGCCTTTCATGGTCATTGCGACGCAGAATCCCGCCGAGTACCATGGCACGTTTCCCCTCCCCGAGTCGCAGCTGGATCGGTTCTTGATGCGGCTTCGCATCGGCTATCCCTCGGCGGAAGAAGAAAAAAAGGTCCTCGACCGGCCGCAATCGCTCCACCCGGCCGAGGAACTCCAACCGCTGCTGACGGCTCAGGATGTCCTTCTGCTCCAGAAACGAGTCGACCATGTGCTCATGGAGGAAAGCATCACGGACTATCTGTTGGCCATCGTCCAAAGCACCAGGCAGTCGGACCTCTTGTCATTGGGGGTGAGCACCAGAGGAGCCTTGGCGTTGAGCCGGGCCGCCAAAGCGCTGGCGCTCGTTCGCGGCCGGACCTATTGTCTACCGGACGACATCAAGGAGCTGGCTCCCATCGTGCTGTCTCACCGCATTATGGTCGCCCGCGCGCAGGGTTTGAGTCAGCGAAGTTTCGAGCAAGCTGAGCGGATCATCCAGGATCTGATCGACACGATTCCCGTTCCTGTGTAAGTCTTCACGAAGCCCCTGTCCCGACGGGGGACTGGTGGTGCATGCCGCTTCAATATCCTTCCTTGGCCCAACGGTTGTTTCGCCGGCGCTCAACGCGTATCACATCAGAGGGCGTTCAATTCCTGCTTTTTACTCTGGCGATCGGCATCGCAGCGATCAATACCGGCAACAATCTCTTCTATCTTTTGCTCGCGATGATGCTGAGCCTCATTTTGATCTCGGGAATCGTGGCGGAACACTCCTTGCGCCGGCTGGAATTCCATCGCCATCTCCCCGATCATCTCATCGTGAATGAACCGGCCACCGCCACGCTGGTCGTGAAGAACCGTAAGTCACAGTTTCCCAGTTTTTCCTTGAAACTGTTCGATGTCAGCGACGGCCGGGAGCTGGATCGAGGTCTGGAAATTCGCCAACTCCTTCCGGGCGCGAGCCGGCTGCTGTCGTATCCCATCGTTGCCACGCGGCGTGGCCGCCTCAGACTGGACGGGATCCGCACCGGGACGGAGTTTCCGTTCGGACTCTTCATGAAACGAACGTTTTATCCGATCGAAGAGACGGTCATTGTCTGCCCCGAGCTCAAGCCGATCGATGAGGGACTGTTACAGGGTCTTCTCACCGCCGGACCGGAACACATTGTCAACCGACGGGGGCATGGCAATGATTTGTACAATCTTCGCCTGTATCAAGCCGGAGATGACTCGCGAAAGATTCACTGGCCGACGACGGCGCGGACGTCCCAATTGACGGTCCGAGAAACCGAGGCCGAAGACCAACGCCGAGCTATCGTCTATTTACCCACTGTCGCTCCGGTAAGCCACGATGCCTTATTTGAGCAGGCGGTGTCCATCACGGCCTCCATCGTTCAGCTCTTGGCACAACGCGGGTATGGTCTTCAGTTAATTGTAGGATCGTCCCGCTCGTCATTCGGCCAAGGCGACCTGCACTTCTTGGGACTTCTTCGAATGCTCGCCCTCTGTGAGCGGCGCTCGCCTCCTGCAGAGTCCCCCGTGTCAGGAGAACCGCCCGGAGATCCGTTGGAAGCCCAAGAGGGGAAGATGATCGTGGTGCAGTCATGGCTGGGACCGAACGATATTGAGCCGAGGCACCCCACCATTCTGATTGACGGAGCCGTCATCGCCGGAGCGTCACATGCCGTTTGATCAGGCCCTTCGATTCGCGTCGATTTGGCTGGCTGCCATCTCCTTCATCGGACTGACGCTTGGGGCCGGTCTGCCGGAATGGTTGGCTGTGCTGACCGGGGCGGCTTTGATCGTGGCCTTCGTACGGAACGGAGGAAGCAAGCTGGCGGAACGGTTCGCCACGGTTCCTTCAATTTCACCCGGCGGATGGAATTTTCTCGTGATCGCCGGCTTTCTGGGATTCTGGGTGGATCTGCTGTGGATCTCGGGCGAGCTCCTTCCGGCAGGTATTCACTTCCTCATGGTCCTCATGATCATCAAACTGTTCAACCTCAAGCTTCGTCGCGACTATTTGCATCTCTACGCCATCAGTCTCGTGGCGATCCTGACCTCCGGGTCCCTCACGACGGATCTGTGGTACCTCCCCATTTTCTTGCTCTATCTGTTGGCCGCGGTGTGGACTCTGCTGCTGTTTCAGCTGACCAAGCATCCGGAGGAAATCGGAATGCTTACGCCACCGGCTCCCTTGTGGGCGCCGCTCCATCCATCATCCGGCCACGTGACGCCGCAGTTCTTTTGGCTTGCCAACGGGCTTGCCCTTGCAACATTTGGCCTGACGTTGGCGATCTTCTTTGCGATCCCACGGGTCAGCGCGGGGTTCTATCAAAAAGGATTCGGGGAGAACATTCGCACGTCGGGATTCTCGGAAACGGTGAACTTGGGGGAAATCGGCCCCGTCAAGCGAGATCCCAGCGTCGTGATGCGGGTTGAATTGTCCGACGGCGCTCCGCGCGAAGCAGGAGGGTTGTACCTCCGAGGTGTGGCTTTCGATCAATACGACGGCAAGACCTGGATAAATCGGTTGAACCATCGGCGAGCCGTGAGCGAAGACGGGATGGGGCGGTTTGTCCTTCGCGGGGATCGATCTCACCAGCCGTCCCCGCCCGGCGAAACCATCCGGCAGAATATCCTTTTGGAACCGCTCGACACCCCCGTCCTGTTTGCCGCGCCTTTTATCGAGGCAGTCAGTGGAAAATTCCCCGGCGTTCAGTCCGATCAAAGCGGTTCGGTCTACCTACCGTTTCCCAGTGCGTCGAGGATCGAGTATTCCGTCCGTTCCCGCTCCAACCCGGTGCTCCCGGCAGATCTCAGTCCGGAACCCGATCGTTACCCCGAATCATTTACCCGACATTTTTTGCAGAGCCCTGCTCAATCCAAGCGGATCGCTGCCCTCGCCGAGGACATTACTCAGACACAGCGCACGGCGTACGAGAAGGCCAACGCCATCCAATCATTCTTGATCCACAACTTTCGTTATAGCCTTGACGCACCTCTCGCTGAGCTGGATCATCCGCTCGAGGAGTTTCTCTTCACCCGCAAGACCGGGTATTGCGAACACTATGCGACGGCCATGGTGATGATGCTGCGGGCGGTCGATATCCCCGCGCGTCTCGTCACGGGGTTTCACGCGACCGAATGGAATGAATACGGCAACTATTATGTGGTCAGACAGCAAGACGCCCATGCCTGGGTGGAAGTGCACCTGCCGCATTCGGGGTGGATCACGATGGACCCCACTCCGCCTTCAATCGACAGTGTCACCAGCGGATCTCCGGCATGGATTGCGTTGGGGCGCATGATGGATACCGTCAGGCTCCAGTGGAGCCGATTTTTCGTGCAGTACAGCGCGGCGGATCAGCTTGCCGTCGTGCGTGAATTGAAGGCGGGAAGTACGTCGGCACGCAACAAAGCATTCGATTCCATAGGTGCGCTCTTCAGCCCCTTACTGGCCATGTTTGGCGGGATGACGGAATACGCCTCGAAAGGAACGCTGCAGTTTGCAATGGAGCTGCTTGGCATTTTGCTGATCGGCCTCACCATTCTTTGGCTAGGGATCAAGCGGCCCTGGTCCACGGGGATGGTCAGCAAAAAGACGAATCGCGACGAGCAGGCGATCACGCAACTCTATGGGCGAATGGTCAAACATCTCGCCGGAGAAGGCATTGCGAAACCCCCCAGCACAGGACCCCTCGAATTCGTTCGCATCGCTCAAGCCAAATGGAATGAGGCGAATTCCGCCGTCGCCTCCATTACAGAACTCTATTGCCGAGCTCGATTTGGACAAACCCCACCCACCAGCGACGAACTGACCATCGCCGAAGACCAACTCCGCCGCCTCATGGTGCTCAATAAACCGTAACGCAATCGGCAAGGAACCTCATTCGTTCTCGATCTCAACACGCATCCCGGTTGCCCGTCTTTCACTGTTGACAGTATGTCATATTTGACATAATATGCGGCTCCTTGAAAAAAACGGACGAACACCGCTATCGATCATTGATCGCTGCCGGAGCCGGCTTCGGCAGTATGAGAGGCTAAGCGGAGAGGAGCCACGATGAGAAGGAGCAAGCGCACCAGGCTGGAACGGTCCGGATGGGTCATCGGCTCGGTCAAAGACTTCTTGGGGCTTTCCGAAGCAGACGCGGCGCTGATCGAAATGAAGTTGGCCTTCAGCCGGATGCTGCGTGAGCGGCGAACGCAGTATGGGCTGTCGCAAACCAACCTGGCGAAACAGCTACAGTCCAGCCAGTCCCGCGTGGCCAAAATGGAAGCGGGCGATCCCTCCGTAACGATGGATCTGCTTATCAGCGCGCTTTTGCTGCTTGGAGCGAAGTCGGGCGATTTGGCCAAAGCGATGCGTGGGAGGCCGGAAAGGAGAAGCCGCGCTGCCTGATCCAAGCTGTGCGGCTGTCATCCTATTCGATGCCACCTCGTCATCCGAAGATGTGCCTCGCGAGATGGAATTCCCTATTCCCTCGACCG
>JAICUC010000391.1 GCA_025936075.1 Nitrospira sp.
GATTGTTCGGGACATCCCAGCGACTTCCCTTTCCCTTGAGATTCGGGGCCAAGACTTGAGACAAAGCCACGAACCCCAACTCGGCCTTACCGGATTCGACAAATCCCATAGTCTGGCTGATATTCTCCCCCATAATGATGATGTGCTGGGGCTGCAACTTATCCCAAATCCTCAGTTTTTGCATAGCTTGCATCGCCGCAAGGCCGTAAGGCGCGTTTTTGGGGTTCGTAATGGCGAGGTGTGTGTAATTTTTAGAGGATAACGTCTCTTCTCCCTTGATCAGTCCGGCATTGGAGCTCCACAGCACGAGACGCCCGATGGCATAGGTGAAGCGGGTGTCCTTGACTCCAAGCCCTTCTTCTTCCAACTTTTTGGGTCGTTCATGATCGGCGGAGAAGAACACGTCGAACGGCGCGCCGTTCTTGATTTGCGAATAAAAATTTCCGGAGGAACCGGCGGCAACTTGCACGCGATGGCCCGTCGCTTTTTCAAACTCCATCGCCACCTCGCGGAACGGAGGAATGAAATTCGCCGCCACCGCCACCAGCACCTGTTCGGCGGAAGCCGGTATCACGATCGTACTGACGAAGACAATTAAGCCCCATACAAGAAACTTCAGTTTCATGGCCTATCCTTTTTAGATCCTGACTCGCACTGAAGCATAAAAATAATCACTGTCTTTGTTTCCGCCGGTCGGCATTTGAGCAAGAATGACGGGGCTGTCGAAATAGGAACCCTTGAACCAATGGTCATATCCGGCTTCAAAATCCAGATTTGCGTTGATTGCCCATAGCGCACGAAGTTCTACGTCCTGTCCGAGCGAGGTGCCGGCGTTCCCTGTGGGGTCTCGGAGGCCGGAACTGCCGAAGAAATCTTTGCTCTGCGCGAGATACCAGACGCGATGTTTTACTTCAAGTGTCAAGCCTGGTGTCGGCGTGACGATCACGCGCCAACCAGGTGAGATGAGGTTTGTCCTGGAAAATGGACCCCAGATGCTGGTCCGCGTGTATTCGAAATTCCTGGATCCAAACAAGGTATCGAAGCTCCCGTCCTGACTGTCGCCGGGCTGACGATCGCCGCTGGCATAGTCGTATTGGAAGATCACTCGTGGCGTCCACGGGAGGTTGAACATGTAGCCGAGACCCAAATGCTGCAAATAGGCAAAGTGGTCGGTCACGCCCCTGGTCCCGATCTGCCAGGTGGTCTCAATCTCATACTCCGGTTTACCCGGCTTGGGATCTTTAAAGAGGCGGCCTCCGAACGTGGAATAGGTACGATGGTTTGCCGCATTGGCCACATGCCGATCGTTCAGTCCCAGATAATAGGCGTCTATCTGAAACCAGGGGAAATGCTTGCTCTCAAAATAGGTTCCCCAAAAGATCGACTTGTTGCTCTGTGTATCGAGTCTCTCCTCGTCTCGGATAACCGGCTCAAGGATGAATGCCCTGAGCCGCCAGGTCTTGTCCTGACTGATCTGCCAATCGAACCCATCAAATGAATTGGTGGTGTTTCGGAAATCATTTCGCCCAATGAGCCGTCGGTTGCCGACATCCATGGTCATGCGTCCGAAATGGAAATCGGTTCGCAATCCGGTTCCCATGACATTCTTGATGGTCAATGATCCGAATACTTGTAAAATATCGAATTCATTGACCGTTGTGTTATCGCGGAAGGCGCCGGGGGATCCATTTAGAAAGGCACGCGCGTCCTGACCTTCAAAGAAGAATCTCAACGGACCATTCCCGCCAAGCTCGAAACGGAGTCTCGATCGCATAAGAATTTGCGCATCCGTCCGCCCGTTTCCGATCGCCTGGCTCGACCGCCAAGGGTGGTCATACGACTCGAATCGTGTTCGTTGCTCGAGCCCTAAGTCGATCCAGTCAGGAAGGTGCAGGCCGGTTTTGAGGTATCGATTCCATTCGATTTGCCGTCGGCGATTGAGAAGCGCATCGGCCGGCTCGATCCAGTTCTGTCCGGTGCGTTCCAAAACTTGGAAATATCGCTCATTTGTAATCCATCCGGTATCTCGCATGAGCTTAAAGACGGGGTCTTCCGTATTCTTGAACGTCCATTTTCCGTCCTTCTGTACCACCTCCCCATACTCGATGGCATTCACTGAACCGGCTCCTGCAAGGAAGAGCGCAGCGCACAAGAGGGCGCAATTTCTCTTCGACATCGAAACTCCTTAGAGCTGAGTGGGCGTTCTTCGTTTATGTGATCGGAAGTGGAACTACAGAGGGCCAGATGTCCGGCAACATATGTGGTTCCTGATCCTTCCTCTTCTAACAGTTTCGGACGCTCGCTGTCCGCAGAAAATAATATGTCAAAGGTGTGCCGTTGTGATTGTAAAAATAGAAATTCCAGAGGAGCGACGGCGACCTGAACATGATGGTCGGTTGTCATTTCGGAGCCCAGCGCCACTCCGCAGAATGACTTCAGGTGAGACTTGGGAACGACCAGACGTAGCGGGCGGCTTGCAGCGGGACGAAGTCGAGATCAACAGCTGCGCACCGAGCGAATGCCGCGACGTACCATTAATCCCTCTTCGCATGTCGCAAATGTGATGACCTCATAGGCCGATCCTTTGAGGTGTCGCCGAAGGAACGGTAGGTTCGATTCGCCGGTGATGGGATCAAAGAGATGCAATCCTGCCACATGGACTTCGCCACGCTGCAAGGCCTGCAATGCCGCCATACTTCCCATCGGCCAACCGACGACCGTCGTCTGATCTTTGTGTCGCCGTAAATATTCGCCGGCCAGGAAAATTGCCGGATCGCATCCTGCCACGGAGATTTCTTGTTGGATTGCCTGACGATCTCGCGAGAGTGTTACACGCACACTCGCACCAGAGGGCGTGTGTCGCGTGTCGGTGATATATCCGTCGGCAGGAACTGCAAAGGAAAGTTGCTCTCCCAAATCGGCGACAGGTCGCACAACCGTCCGCTTTCCAACGGTCGCCACTTTGACGCGGATCAATTGAGTCTGTGTCTCCGCTTGAATGAACCGGCCGATAAGGGTGCCTTCAATGATCTCTTCTGC
>JAICUC010000418.1 GCA_025936075.1 Nitrospira sp.
ATCGCGGGATTCGCCTTGAAGACATGCTGACCGGCAAACTCTTTCACTACATCCGTGAACCGTCCGGCGTTATCCACCGGGGCAAGAAGTTCCAGCCGCTCGCCAGGCGTCGATGATGCGTTATGCTTAAGGACCAACACATAGTCTTCCTGCCCATGTCCGGGAGCAATGTGGACACACCCGGTGCCTTGATCAAGCGTGACAAAATCACCAAGTAACACCGGCGACAGTCCGGTCGTCAATGGACGTTGTGTCTCCAGCGCCTCAAATCCTTCACTTCCCTTTTTTACGCCTAGAATCGTATAAGGAGGAAATGAACAGGCCTTCGCAACCGACTCCACCAATGGTTCGGCAATAATGAACACCTCGGTCCCGACTTTCACAAACGCATAGTCGATATCGGGATGCAGACAGACCGCTTGATTAGCAGGAAGCGTCCAGGGAGTCGTGGTCCAGATCACCACCGAGACCGACGTGACATCGGCGGGAAACGGCACATGAAAGATGCTGCTGCTTACGACGCTTGGAGACTGCGCTACGGGAAACTTCACATAGATCGACGGCGACGTGTGATCTTCGTATTCGACTTCCGCTTCAGCCAAGGCCGTTTGATCGTACGTACACCAGAGCACCGGCTTGAGTCCCTTGTAGACGCCACCCTTCTCGACGAATGAGCCGAACTGCCGCAGAATCGTGGCCTCATATGCCGGATCCATCGTGAGATAAGGATGATCCCAGTCGCCGAGCACACCCAACCGCTTAAACTCATCGCGCTGAATGTTGACATACTTCGCTGCGTACTCGCGGCACAGTTTGCGAATGGCGAGAGTATCGAGCTGGTTTTTCTTCTCTCCTAGTTCCTTGAGCACTTGGTGCTCAATGGGCAACCCATGGCAATCCCATCCCGGCACATAGGGCACATGAAACCCAGCCATGGTCTTCGACTTGACGATGATGTCTTTTAAAATTTTGTTGAGAGCGTGACCGATGTGAATCCGACCGTTCGCGTATGGCGGGCCATCATGAAGCACGTAGAGCGGCCGGCCATTTCCCGCTTGTTGGAGCCGCTCATACAATCGTTCCTGTTCCCACCAGGCGAGCATCTCGGGTTCCCGTTGAGGCAGATTCGCCTTCATCGGAAAATCGGTCCGGGGCAAATTAAGCGTGGGTTTGTAATCCATGATTAGCTCTCAGCTACCAGCATTCAGCCTTCAGGTCAATCGATATTGCGATTTTGCAGCTTTGAATTTTGAAGATGAAGCTGAGGGCTAAGGGCTGATAACTTTTCTTCAGTTCAACTGACCGCCATCATACGATCCAAGGCAATCTTTGCCCAGGCCTTCTCATCATCCGGCACGACAATGCGGTTGACGACGTGCCCTTCGGCCAGGTTCTCCATCGCCCAGCAGAGGTGGGGAGCATCAATACGAAACATCGTGGCACATTGGCAGACCGTGGAAGAGAGGAAAAAGATCCGCTTATCGGCCTGTGTCCGCTTAAGACGATTGACCAGATTCAATTCTGTTCCCACTGCCCAGATCGTACCCGAAGGCGCGGCGCTGACCGTTTGAATGATAAATTCCGTCGAGCCGACGAGGTCCGCCTTGTTCACGACATTCTCGTGGCATTCCGGATGCACAATCACTTTCCCATCGGGATATTGCTTCCGAAAATAATCCACGTGCGCCGGTTGGAACATTTGATGGACGCTGCAGTGACCCTTCCATAAAATCAGTCGTGCGCGCTTGATGGCCTCAACCGTATTGCCGCCGTTCGGCATGTACGGATCCCACACAATCATCTGGTCGCGTGGTATGCCCATTTTATTGGCCGTATTGCGGCCAAGATGTTCGTCAGGGAAGAATAAAATCTTTTCCCGTCTCGCCCAGCCCCATTCAATGACCGCACGGGCATTGGACGAGGTGCAGGTAATCCCACCATGTTCCCCGCAAAAAGCTTTGAGCACCGCTGCAGAATTGACGTAGACCGCCGGCATGACGGTGTCTTCGACAGGCAGAATCCGCCCGAGCGTCTCCCAACATTGCTCGACTTGCTCAATCGCTGCCATATCGGCCATCGAACAGCCGGCAGCAAGATCCGGGAGAATCACGGTTTGTTGGGACCGGCTCAGGATATCGGCGGTTTCGGCCATGAAATGCACGCCGCAAAAAATAATATTGGGTCGCTCGGCATGTTGCGCGGCGAGCTTGGAGAGCATGAGTGAATCGCCACGAAGATCCGCATGTTCGATGACTTCATCGCGCTGGTAATTGTGTCCGAGTACCAATACGTTGTCACCGAGCGCGCGCTTCGCTGCCGTCGTGCGGGCAAACAACTCCTCTGCCGACACATGTTGATAGTCGGTCAGCGGAAGCTCTCTCGTCTCAAGCGCTTTCATCGTAGTCGATCCTTCTACATTCCGTGTCGGAACAAAGGTAATTGTACGATACGCTCCCTTTACAATCAATGAATCTTCCGGGCCTCATTCTTACGGAAATAGGCCGAAAT
>JAICUC010000210.1 GCA_025936075.1 Nitrospira sp.
CACTGGCCGAGTCTTTTCCTGGCCTGATGACTCCGATGCGACAAGATGCCCTCAAGCTGTCTTCTGTACCGGAAATCCCAAGGACAGCTCCGCAAGCTATTGAAGCGCCATCAACGATTTCAAATACCCCGGTGCCTCCCCAGCTTTCCGTGCCAGACGAGGTAGTGGGAGGTGGATATGATCCTTCGGGTCGTCGAGATCCATTTGCCCCCATCGTTCAGGAGCTTCAGCCAGGAAAGACGGATACAACCCTTCCCCCATTGCAACGCGTGACCCTGACGGAACTCAACCTTATTGCCATTGTATGGGGGGCATACGGCTATACGGCTATGGTGCAAACACCAGAAGGACATGGGTACACGGTTCGACGGGGAACAAGGATCGGGCAAAACAATGGAGTGGTTAGTGCAATTACCGAGCGTGGCGTCATCATCCAGGAACGGTTTACCGATGTGTACGGCAAGAAGCAGGAGCGAGAACATATCAAGCTCCTACATCCCAAAGAGGGCGCAGAATGAAACCACTATTTTTACGTGCAGATAGTTCCCGAACTGTTGGATGTTTCATCGAAGCCTTGGGGCTGTCGCTTACCGCACTGACCATAATTGCCCAGACGCCCGCGTTTGCAAAAGAGATCGGCATGACACATCAGAGTGATGCCGCCGCCACGCGATTGGTGGGGCAGGCCGTGACTGCTATTGAGATCCACCCCGAAACGGAGCGGGTGACCGTAGTGGTTGCTGGGGATGGTCAGCTATTTCCCGAGGCTAATTTTTTAGATGAATCTCGCTTAATCATCGATATTCCTGCCGTGTCGTCCACTCTTAGACGATCGGTGGTACGTGCCGACCACTACCTGCTCAAGAAAATCAGAGTGGGACACCATGCTGATAAGGTCAGACTCGTGTTCGATGTGTCGGAACGGCCGATCTTCTCTCTTGCTCGCGATGAAAATAAGGTATTGATCACACTAAAACCGAACGAGCGCAAAGTACTTTCTGCGGTTCCAGCCCAGTTTGATGGGGAAAAAGAGCGCGTTTTATCTCCCCCTCCGCGGGCACGCCAAGTGTTGTTCGAGTCGGGAGATCGCGTGGCCAGAAGGGTGGCGCGAATGGCCACTCCCGGGCGGTCTCAGTTTAGAGTGCAGCGCGTTCAGATGGCTGGAGAAAGCGCTTCGGTTGAAAAGGACGATCGCTCCGATGATCTTGTGGTAGGGCAATCTCGATTTGTAGGGCGACGCATCTCGCTCGATTTTCAGCAGGCAGACATTACCAACATTCTCCGATTGATCGCCGAAGTCAGCGGCTTCAACATCGTCGTCGGAGAAGGCGTCAAGTCGAAGGTCACCATGAAGTTGGTAAGTGTGCCCTGGGATCAGGCATTGGATATGCTTTTGAAGATGAACGGACTCGGCATGATTCGCCAAGGAAGCATCGTATGGGTCGATTCTCTGGCAAGTATTGCCAAGCAACAGGATGAAGAAGCACGGGCCAAGGATGCCAAGATCAAGGCAGAAGAAGTCGTTGACCGGGTCTTTTATATCAGAAATCTCCAGGCACAAGAGCTTATGCAATCACTACGACAGAACTTGAGTCCGCGCGGCCTTATGCAATTTAATGCAGGAAGTAATGCGTTGATTGTGCGGGACGTGGAATCCAAGTTGGCCGTTATTAAGCAACTTGTGGAGGGGCTCGATTTGGAAGTTCCACAAGTGCAGATTGAAGCACGCATCGTTCAAGCTGATACCGTCTATGCGAGAGGGTTGGGTATTCAGTGGGGCTTCCAAGCATCACATCGCGATCCATCCGATTTCGGTTTAGTCTCGAATATCACCGGCCCGTTTGCAGAAGTGGCTGGAACGGGGACTAGCACGATTGCCAGAAGCTTTCTCGTCAACTTGCCGGCTCAGGTCGGCGGGTTGCCGGCCGTCCCGTCTATTGGCTGGACTTTTGGCAAGCTTGGTGGCGATTTCGCATTAGATATGCGGCTCTCGGCCGGAGAATTGCTGGGCTTGAGCAAGGTGATCGCAGCGCCAAAGATCACTACGCTGGACAAGCGGGAAGCGAAGATCTCGCAGGGTGAATCGATTCCATTTCAAACAACATCTCTCCAAGGAACTCAAACGACGTTTGTTGATGCAAACCTGGAGTTGAACGTCACACCCCAGATCACCTCCCGCGATCCGAGGGAGGATGCAAAAAGAATCATGATGCGGGTGCGGGCAACCCGCAATGCCGTTGGCGCACGGAGCAATCCAGCCGGCCCCAGCATCGACAGACGGGAAGCCACCACGCAGGTGATGGTTAGAGATGGTGAAACCATGGTGATCGGTGGAGTCTTCGTCGATACGCAAGCCAACAACGTGCAAGGTGTTCCCTATCTTTCTCGCATGCCGGTGTTAGGTTGGTTGTTCAAGAACAAATCCGAATCAGTTTCAAAACAAGAGTTGCTCATTTTCCTCACGCCAAGTATTATTAAGATGTAGCTATAGTCTCAGGCTTGACCATGGAGAAAGCGTGGTGATGCCGAAGGGATCCCACGCTTTTATTTTGTCTCACAGCGGTCGAAAAACATACATTGCATGAGCGACCTCACAAGATTGCGCGCGCCTTTTTAGTTTTATCATGGCTGTGATACGATGTTGATCTCGTGAAATCTCGTATATCTTGCGGGAAAAAATACTGACGTGACTTGCTGCTCAGCCCGATTCTCCCGGACTACGAAATGACCGCCATCCTCACCGTTCCCGTTTCTTTAGCTGAAAGAAGTTATGAGATTGTCATCCAGGCCGGACTTTTAGAGAGACTCGGCAGGAGATTGAGGAACCAGGGAGTAAGAGGGAAGGTCGGAGTTGTGACGGATCGACATGTCGCTCGGCACTACCTGAAAAATAGTCTCGAGGCGATTAAGAAATATGGGATCGATCCCCTTCCGATCATTCTGGCTCCCGGAGAGCGATCGAAAACGCTGAAGACGGTGGAACATATCCTCGACGTGTTGGCGCGGCATCGATTTGAACGGTCGTCTATGCTGTTGGCGCTCGGCGGTGGCGTCGTGGGCGACATGGCAGGGTTTGCTGCCTCGATCTATCAACGTGGCATTTCTTATGTTCAGGTGCCGACGACTCTTGTTGCGCAGGTCGATTCCAGCATCGGAGGAAAGACGGGTGTCGATCACCGACTTGGCAAAAACCTGGTCGGATCGTTTTACCAACCACGCGCCGTATGGGTAGATCCATTGACCCTTCATACCTTGCCCACTCGGGAATTAGTGGCTGGGCTTGCCGAGGTCATTAAGTACGGAATCATTGCGGACGAGTCTTTTTTTGCCTATCTGCAGCGGAACATGTCTGAGCTGCGGGGGCAAGCGCCCCATATCGTCGCGACAGTGGTGAAGCGATCATGTGAGATAAAAGCCGAGGTGGTTACCGCGGACGAGCGAGAATCCGATCGCAGACGAATCCTCAACTACGGTCATACCATCGGGCATGCCCTTGAATCGTTGGGAGGGTACAAGTCGTTTGTCCATGGAGAGGCAGTAGGAATTGGATTAGTACAGGAAGCTGAACTCGCCTGTTTTCAGGGAATTTGCTCTCGCGCCGTGGTCGAAGAGATTCGGCAGACCGTGAATGAAGCGGGGCTCAGTGACCGTATGCCGTGGTGGACGCCGGAGAAGATATGGAAAGCCATGCTTCATGACAAAAAAGTATCGGGAGGACAAGTCATTGGGGTGTGGCCCGAACGTATCGGAAAGGTTCGAATAGGACCGCTTGAAAAGAGGATATTTGAGCAATGGTATCGGTTTCACGGGTCTCCTCCCAAGGGGCTACCTAATCGCGCATCTCTTCCATATCCAGTGTAGAGTGCGCTTGGCCATGGGGGATAAGCCGAGTTTACGGAAGCTGTATGCGGACGTTGCGAATTGCGATGGCGCAGATGAACCCAACTGTCGGAGACTTGATCGGCAACATTCATCGTATCAAGACATGGCTCCGAGACGCGAAGAAAGCCAAGGCCGATCTGGTTGTGTTTCCTGAACTGGCCATAACCGGTTATCCTCCCGAAGATTTACTTCTCAAATCGCAGTTTGTGGCAGATTCCTTACGAGCCTTGAACGAGATTACCCGTGCCGTTCGCGGTTTGGTTGCCGTGGTAGGGTATGTGGGACAGGAAGATCAAAATGATTCACCTTCCTCCCCGTCTCCGATTGTCTCATCCCACAGGCAAACACTTTTCAATGCTGCGGCAGTGATTGTTGATGGCAAGTTAGTCGGTAGTTATAAAAAATGGTATTTGCCCAACTATGGGGTATTCGATGAAAGCCGTTATTTTCATCCTGGCCGGAGACTGCCGTTATTTCTCATCAACGGTACGACCATTGGGGTGAGTATCTGCGAAGATATTTGGTTGCCGGAAGGGCCTACCCGTGTACAAGCAGCGGCCGGTGCCGAGGTGATCGTTAATATCAATGCCTCTCCTTTTCATGTCGGCAAGAGTCGCTTGAGGGAACAGATATTGGCGACGAGAGCGCGGGAAAATGGAGTCATTGTCACGTATACCAATATGGTGGGAGGCCAAGATGAGCTGGTCTTCGACGGGAGCAGTTTGATTCTGGATCAATCCGGTAATGTGGTCGCACGTGGTCACGCGTTTCGAGAGGAATTGCTGGTGGCAGATTTGAACGTGGATGCCGTTTCACGTGGGCGTGTGGCTCATGGGAGAAAGGCGGCATTAACCGGAAAAGCTGTTTCAGCCGTCGATCGTCTTGTGGCGAACGAGACGGCGATAAAAAGGAGGGATCTGATTCGAGTCGTCCCGGGGCTAGCAGAGCCATTGGATGAGATCGAAGAAGTGTATCACGCGCTGGTATTGGCCGTGAAAGATTATGTCCAAAAGAATGGATTTACACGAGCGGTGATTGGGTTGAGCGGCGGCATCGATTCGGCGGTGACCGCGGCTATCGCTGTGGATGCGCTTGGGGCCAAGCACGTCCTCGGTGTTTTTATGCCGTCTCTGTACACCTCACATGAAAGCGGAGAGGATGTTGTGGAACTCGTACGATGTCTCGGCATCGACTTGAATACCATCCCGATTACTCCGACATTTGAAGCCTATCGGGAGTCGCTGGCACCGTCATTTGTCGGCTGTTCGGAAGATGCCACTGAGGAAAATCTCCAGGCCCGCATTCGCGGCAATATGCTCATGGCTGTATCCAATAAGTTCGGGCATCTGGTTTTGGCCACCGGGAACAAAAGCGAGATGAGCGTGGGGTACTCGACTCTGTACGGCGATATGGCCGGTGGGTTTTCCGTCATTAAGGACGTACCGAAGATCATGGTTTATGGACTGGCGAGGTTCCGAAATGAACTCGGTCCGCCGGTGATCCCCAAACGTATTCTGGATCGACCGCCGACCGCTGAGTTGAAGCCGAATCAAAAGGATGAAGATTCCCTTCCACCGTACACTATTCTCGATCCCATTCTTCGGGCGTACATAGAAGAAGATCGCTCGCTCGACGAAATTGTCGAGACGGGATTTGATCGCGCAACGGTCTCGCGGGTGGTTAGGATGGTCGATAGCAGCGAGTTTAAGCGACGTCAATCTCCCATTGGTGTCAAGATCACACACCGAGCCTTCGGCAAGGACCGACGGATGCCGATTACGAACGGCTACCACATTGAGTAGCCATAGCTTCACTGGTTCTCTTCCCTAAGCAGACAGTGCTCCTCCGGCCTTGCCCATGATTCTGGACAGGAATAAATCGTCAAGACCACTTCGCTTGGATCTCTCTCGTGTCCATTCAAAGCACGGGGCGTGAGTCATAAAAGAGCCGAGTAATGTGAGAGATTTACGCGATTTCCACGTTGAGTGATGAAAATGGATGGGCTATGATGGCTCCCCCGAAGCAGCGGGAAGGCAGAGTGACCATGGCCTTTGCGTGAGAAGAGGCATGGCGCGTGAGCCTATCTGAGAGCTGTAAGTGTCCTACGCTGGTTGGGCAAGGAGGACATCGACATGAAGCTGGTTGAGGCCATTGTCAAACCGTTCAAGCTGGAAGAGATCAAGGATGCCTTGTTGGAGATCGGTATCCAGGGGATGACCGTATCGGAAGTCAAAGGGTTTGGACGTCAGAAAGGCCATAAGGAAACCTATCGAGGCCAGGAGTATACTATTGAATTTGTGCCTAAGGTAAAAATCGAGGTAGCTGTGACGGATATGCAGGTGCCTCTGGTGATTGAGGCCATCACCAGCGCGGCGAAAACTGGTAGTATCGGGGATGGTAAAATTTTTGTTCGAGAATTGAACGAGGTCGTACGCATTCGGACGGGAGAAACCGGAGAAACCGCGCTGTGACGGTATAAAGATCCAAGCGGTGGCATATGATCGCGGAGGGTCTTCCAAAGGAGGAGGGGGCATGAACGTGCGTGAGGTATTCGAGTTCGCCAAGAAGCACAGGGTCCAGATGGTCGATCTGAAATTCGTCGATCTGCCGGGTGTATGGCAACATATGACTATCCCCGTGAGCGAGCTGAAGGAAGAGCTGTTCAAGGACGGTTCAGGACTCGATGGATCGTCGATTCGCGGCTGGAAGGCCATCAACAACAGTGAC
>JAICUC010000295.1 GCA_025936075.1 Nitrospira sp.
GGCTTTGTAGAACCGTTGTTATTCACGTGCTCGCCTACCGTCTCCACACCACCCATTCCTATCTCCGTTTGGTCTGCCGACAAATCGATAGGGACCAAAACTTCATCGGATTCTACAAGTGATGGGATCACCCGATATTTCAGAATGGAGATGACTTGGCGGATGAATTGCACCGCCAAGACTTCATTGGTCTCGAGGACATCTGCCGCTTTGCGAAGCAATATGGACGCATACCTCAAAGATTGGCTCGGCGTGTTCGACAATTCAGCTCGTTTTTCATCCTTGATATTGATGGGAACAGCCTGACCTTGCCTGTAAAGAACGGCATCATCCTGCACGGCAAGGACAACAACAGACATCGCATGGCCAGGAATGGCCTCCGGATCCGGCACACACCCTTTCTGAAGAAACAACCACAGACTTGCGGCTAGCACTGCAACTATAAGCGTACGCTTATTCAAGGACCATTGAGCTACAGAAGTCATTGGAGCCTTCCTTGCGAGAGGCAATCATGCCACCGAGAATATGATGGATCAGCGCTTCGGATTTTCTCGGGGCTATCCCTCCCAGACATGGCTGATTCATCGGCTAAATGGTTGACTTTACGGGATCACAAAGATCTTCTCGCCACACATTGCTTGAGGTGCTGACGAACCAGCCCCAACGTCTCGGATGAGAACGTGCGCAGACTACCGCGGCTGTTCCCTGAGGCAAAAAGTGAACTACCCCTCCATTGTGGATTGACATGACCAATAAGCCCGGCGAATGAGAACGCTGCCTCCTTGTGCATTTCCGCGCCTGGCCCCCCCCCCAGGCGCGGAAATAACCCACGGCATCTTCCAATCTACTCGAACCGATCGAGGGGGAGAGCGAATCTGGTTTACACCGTCCCAAGACTTCAACATCTTGAGACATTCATGTCCCTGAAGTCGGACAAGAAGCCTTTTCCCCACGGAGTGCTACCGTCACTTAACCCGCACTGAATAGCGCGAACACAATGATCGCGAACACAAAAATACCCAAAAAGATATAGGAAAGCGCATCGTTCATACCAGGCATGGCTATTTACCTCCATGGTCAGTCTGTCTTTCTATAAAAACTGAGAGGCCAGGACCGGTTCGTGTGATGTCCGTGACTATTTCCGAGTTGCCACTATCTCCATCCAGAGAAGAAGGCAGGGCATAACCTCCCAGGAATTGACGAAAACGAATGTGTAGAGCCCCATATGCGAATGTGCGGACTTCTAAGCGGTCAATGTTATATTTGGGGAGGATGGAAGACGGAGGTCACAAAGACAGGAAGATAGAATGAGGGTTGAACTTCGGCATGAATGCGACTCGAGCCTAGTATTCCTGGTTCAGGCAACACCGGAGTGAGGGAAAAATCTTCCGAAACGGACTCTGCAAGCATATCAGGGGAAGTAAGCAGACCCATCAGCGTAACGGGCATTCCCAACATCTGGCCCAGCACACAAACGCAAAGAAGTGCGGCAGCAAAAATCAATCTATACCCGTGATGTGAGACACCTCCGATTCTCATATAGCTCTCACTATCAATCACCATACGCTCCGCTGCAATGGTGTGCAAGGCCCCCTTTCACTTTCCACATAAACGGCAATCAACCCCTGGATTAATGCAGAATGGATCTTTTATCTCCGTCACATTACTCTATCCTCTCAGCCCGCTGATTTATTCAATCTACAGATCATGATTCCTTCCGTCCTTCCGACCAAGCATAGGCTGCACCAAAACAGAGACCGGCCACCGACGCCTGGATGAACGCGTCTTCAGCATGGACGGCAATAGACCACCAGACAATGGCAGCAATAAGACCCGACACTCCTCCAAGAAGAATCTTACCGCCTGCCAGTCTGAGCCGGTCCGTGAAAATCACCCATGTGATCATGTACATGACTCCGGCGACAATGGCCGCCCAGAGGTGCATGAGATCGCGGTTGAAGAACCAGACTTGAATCGCGCCAGCAATCGCGCCAAGAATGAGGCCGGTAATTGCCCGACGAAACAATCCATCGTATGGAGTTGGTGCACCCGCCACATCATCCTCCTATGGCCATGGAGTATCGAATCTTCATCTATGAACCAGGAGAACAAGTCGTTTGTCTCGTATCCCGTCCCGGTCCTTTGGTGATTTCAATCCGTGCGACGCCTTTGACATTGGCACAGAGATCCCAGAGTCCCGGCGTGATCAGGCGAAACGGACCGCCTTTTGTGTCGGGCAGCGGGACTCCGTCAAGCTCGTAGACCAGGATTCCGTGATCGCGAGCTTGCTCAAGCGTGAGGCAGGCTGAATATGTTCCATCCGAGGCATGGAAGACGACATGGTCGGCTTCGATAGCCAAAGCCGGAACATCGAGCAGCCCCTTCAACCGAATCCCCCGTCCTTTCATACCCGGCATCAGCGTCGAAACATCGAGCTGGTGTTCTTCCGGCAATGCGGCGATGGCCGCGCGGTCAAATGAGACAGGCTGAACCACGGCGCCTTCGATCCGGACTCGACCGGAGCCGATCTGCTCTTTCTCCGTGATGGTTTTGATCATCGCCGTCAGAGCTTCATTCACAGGAGTCGGAATGCCGAGATCGCGCCCTTTCCTGACGATGAAGCCGTTCAGATAGTCGATTTCTGTCCGCCGTCCCGCCTTCCAATCGTCGTACATGGAGGTATGGATGTCGCGAATCTCCTGTGTCGCTTTCACGACTCGTTCCGGCATATCCAACGGCAGCGGCACTTTCATGGCGGCCGAGACTGCCGCCACTTCCCCGACGATCTGCCGGATGACGCCCATCATCTCCGGATGATCGAGCGCCTTGGCCACATGGTCATCGATGAGCACGGTAATTGGGTTGAAGACACAGTTCCAACACATCTTTTCCCATTTGGTGCGGCGAATGTCCTTTGATAAATGACAAGGAATACCGGCCGAGGTGAAGAGGTCACGGATGGCAAGAAGACGCTCGCTTTCATTTCCCATCAGTTCACCGATGGCCACCGCCCCTTTTTTATAATGCTCAATGACGCCGGGCTCGGCGATTCTCGAATAGATATAGGCAACGCCGCCGACCACACAGTCCCGTTGGATTCGCGCACGAAGACGGTCTTCGGTATCGATCCCATTCTGTAAGGTGAGAATCACGGTTTTTTCGGTCAGCACCGGTTCGATCTGGTTCAGGACCTCGTCGAGATCATGGGCTTTCACGCCGAGCACAATGAGCTCCGGCCGAGGAAGCCGGCGCACATCCGAAGCTACCTGAGGTCTGACCGTAAACGTTCCGTCCGCGCTGCGGATCGTCAATCCGTGTTGTTTGACGGCCGCCAGTGTATTCGGTCGCAGCAAAAACGACACGTTGGGATTGTGCATGGCCAATCGCGCTCCGAAAAACCCGCCGACAGCCCCGGCGCCGACCATCAAAATTTCTTTCATGCTCTCATCCTTATTGCGTGTGAAACGGGTCGTACTATAGCATGCGGTTGTATATCGACGCAGCCGCGCTGAAAGACCAACAACATCATGGCATCAGCTTCCGATCTAGGAATTGTGAAAGAACGACTCGCCGCTGCGAGAAGTATCACTATACTCACCGGCGCCGGGATCTCGGCCGACAGCGGTGTGCCGACATTTCGGGGAACGGACGGCTTGTGGAAGAACTTTCGAGCCGAGGATCTGGCAACGCCCGAAGCCTTCGAGCGGGATCCCCGTCTCGTCTGGGAGTGGTATAGCTGGCGGCGCGAATTGATCGCCACAAAACAACCGAACGATGCTCACAAAGCCATCGCCGAACTGGAGCGCAGCTGTCCGGACTTTTGGCTGATTACGCAAAATGTGGACGGACTGCATCGGGAGGCCGGCTCACGGAAACTCTCTGAGATTCATGGCAACATTTGGACAGTTCGCTGCACTGCCTGCGGCATGATCGCAAACAACCGCGATGTGCCGATTGCCATTCTTCCGTCCTGTGCCCGTTGCGGGTCACTGCTCCGGCCCCATATCGTCTGGTTCGGGGAATCCTTGTTTACCGACGATCTGGACTGTTGCTCCAGAGCGCTCACACGCTGCGACGTCTTGCTCGTCATCGGCACATCCGGCATCGTCTATCCGGCTGCGGGGTTCACATCCGTCGCCAAAGAAGCCGGTGCATTCGTCGCCGAAATCAATCTGGATCCTACTCCACAGTCGGTACTGGTCGACATCTCACTGCACGGCCATGCAAAAGATCTTGTGCCGCTACTCCTGAAACCGATCTAGAAGCGGAAACAGCTCCTCCAAGCTCTTTATGGTCCGAACGTCGGCTTGTTGTTGTCTTCCGTCACGGTCCAACAGGGCGGCGTGAAGTCCGACTTTCTTCGCCCCTTCTACGTCATCCCGCAAACTATCGCCGATATGCAAGGCCTCATGCGGATCAACGGCATGCTTCTCCAATGCGATGTGAAAGATTTGAGGAGCCGGTTTTGCGGCTTGAGCCAAACTCGAGATAGTCACCGTGTCGAATGCATCGGCGACTCCGAGTCCACGTA
>JAICUC010000420.1 GCA_025936075.1 Nitrospira sp.
AGGGCCATGATCCCGAGGCTGATCGTCAACAACCCTGCGCCCAACCCGACGAGCCAGCTCTTCCATCGCCACACGAGATCGACCGTGTGGCCGATCGGCATCTTCAAGGCCCATGGAATCCCGGCCCAAAATCCGAGCGCGGCGAGAAATGCGGCGGAGAGTCCGAGGTAGTCTTTGACGAAGAACGTGCCGACGATACCGGTGAGACCTGAAATACCATAGGCGACATAGACCATGAGCGGCGGCAGATAGGACAGCCGCATCTCGCGACCGAGAGAGAGGATATTGCGATCAACCCAGGAAACCAGTGAATTCGGCATCGTGCGGTCAGACGGCTATGCTGTTCAAGAGGTACCTACGTGCCGACCGTAGCCGGCGAACGACGACGGAGCAAATCCTCAAGAGCCGCGCGCATCTCAGACTCTGGCAGATGAATCCGATCGCCGTGTCCGGCCAGTACCCATTCAAACGGATAGTCGAGAAGTTTCCGGATGGACTCAACCAAGGTCCATTTTCTCCAAACGAGACGGGTAGGAGCTTCCAACGACTTGGTATGGGGATCCCACCAGAGATGATCACCGGTGAAAAGAAATCGCTCACGGTACAGCAGGGCCATGCATCCCGCTGTATGGCCCGGTACGGGAATGATCTGGAACTCTGATTTCACTCGAACCGTATCTTCTCCCCCGATCACCCGTTCTGCGGTCGGAGCGGCGTCTCTATCCGCCTGATGGATGATGCACTCCGCACCGAAATGCGCGGCATACTTCTCTGCATCCGCCATGTCATCCTTGTGGGTCAGAAAGATATGGGCGATACCTCCCCGCCGTTCAAAGACCTCGACGAGCTGCTTGATGTACCGAGGAGAGTCGACCAGCCAGTTACCGGCCGAATGTTCAACGAAAAAACTATTCGCTCCGAATGATTTCTCCGAATTGAACCCGCAATAACTCACCTCGTCTTCGAGACGGAGGGGAAAGCTTGCCTTGGCCGTGTGCAATCGTGCCTTGTCCCCCTGTTCAGTGCCGATCGAGCCGACAGGACAGGCCAGCAATGCCTGGTACGCTTGATGAATCCGCGATTCACTATCCGGCTGGCGGCTGACAGCGGAATAGTCCCCGACTTCTTCGAAACTCAGCGGCGCCAACTGGCGACAGGTGTCGCAATTGATACAGGTGGCATCCACATAGAAGTTACCGGGAACGTTGGAATCGAGGCGTTTGTGTCGGTCGGCCATTAGAACACTTCCACAGCCCGCTTTTCCCGGTCCGCGGCACGCCAGAGGTACCAGGCGGCGGCGGTCCGGTAGGGTCTCCATCGCTCGCCATATTGTAACAGCTGTTTCGGCGTGGGCATCATGGGCCGCCGATAGGCAATGCGAAAGCCGTTGCGCAGGCCGAAATCATCGATCGGTAATACATCAGGCCGCCCCAACTGAAAGATCAGCAACATCTCGACCGTCCATTGCCCGATGCCTCGGACTTCGATCAGCCGTCGGATGATCGCCTCATCGGCCAATTGCCTGATCATACGGTTTGTCGGCACAGTCCCATCGAGAGTCTTTGCAGCCAGATCACGAAGCGCCAAAATCTTCGGTCGCGAGAAACCGGCTTTCCTGATGGATCGCATATGCATGGCAAGCAGTTCATCCGGACGAGGAAACCTCCGGCCGGGAAAGAGTGCGATAAATCGCCTGAGGATGCTCTCGGCTGCTTTGTCATGGAGCTGTTGAAAGGCAATCGCGCGCGTCAGCGATTCGAACGGCGATCGGCGGATCCTCGGTTTCAGCGAGAACGGACCGATCTCCCCGATCAACCGACGCATGACAGGGTCAACGTGTGAAAGATAGTCGGTCGGTTCAGAATCGAGGTGACCCATTACGTCAGCGAAATGCGGCTCTTGTTCTGTTTCAGCCAGACATCGAATGTCTGCAATGTCGGATTCAAGCTCTTTGCGGTGGCAGGCGTGCGTGCCGCGCAATAGACCTCATTGAAATCGCTCTTGAACTGGAACATGTTGCCGAGATCGTCGGCGCCCTTGAAACCGAACGCGCGATACTGTTCCGGCGTCACAGGATTATAGCGCACAGTTTGCCCGATCGCCTTGGTCATGGCCGCAGCCATCTCCTCACCGGTCAGATGTTCACCTGCGATTCCAACCGTCTTCCCGGTGTATTCCTTGCCGCTCTTGAAAATTCCCAACGCGCATTTTCCAATGTCCTCGACCGCGATTCCGGGAAGCTTTTTACCTCCCATCGGCATGGTGAACAGAAGCGTGCCGTCCGGCCCCTTCTTTGGCCCCATGCCGAAGAAGATCAAATTGTCCCAATAAAAGGACGTCAGCAGAAAGGTCACCGGAAGGCCCA
>JAICUC010000308.1 GCA_025936075.1 Nitrospira sp.
AGTGGGTCTCGTCCTTTTCCACCTCGATATCCTGATTGCGTTC
The DNA here is from genome assembly GCA_025936075.1 of Nitrospira sp. Lineage (GTDB taxonomy): Bacteria > Nitrospirota > Nitrospiria > Nitrospirales > Nitrospiraceae > Nitrospira_D. The sequence goes on from JAICUC010000308.1 coordinate 44, forward strand.
CGCGTGGATAAAGAGTTGCTCCTGACCTTTCTTATCTTCGAAGCGAATCTCATTGAAGTTGTCATGGCTGCCGTTCAACGTCGATCGTGTCTTGATGCCGCTCTGGGTCTTGTTGGCCGGCAGCTCGTAGGGAGGCATCTGGTCGCTGTTATAGACGCTGCCGACGATGATCGGCGCGTCCGGGTCCGCCTCGACGAATGTCACCACGACTTCCTGTCCGATGCGGGGAATATGGATCCCGCCCCATTTGCCGCCGGCCCACGCCGTGGCGACCCGCACCCAACAGGAACTCTGTTCGTCCTTCTTGCCGTCGCGATCCCAGAAAAACTGGACTTTGACCCGTCCGAACTTGTCGGTGAAGATTTCCTCACCAGCCGGCCCGACGACCACCGCCGTCTGGGTACCCGGAATCATCGGTTTCGGAGTGTTCCGTAACGGGCGAAACGGCAAAGAGACCGGAATGCAGGTAAACGAATTCTGGTAGGTAAACTCGTCGGTCGAATCCGACCGGAAATCTCCCGCCTGCGCGGTGTGGCTCACGCTGGTCAGCACATATTCCCCTTCCGCCGTCGGATGCCGATCCAGCTTGAACTTATGCCCGCCGAGCAGATGCCCGCAGTTGCCGGCTCCATGGATGATGAGGCTCGACACTTCCTCTTGCTGCATGCGGATCTTGGCCGTGCGTTTATTGTCCTCGAAGATCTTATTGACTTCAGCGGTCTGCTCACCGCCCCCGCGGTTGATTCCGTCAAAACGCTGGGCATACTCACCGGGAAAGTCATACAGCTCCAGGTCTCTGTTGGCCTCGACTACCAGCTGATGACTCACTTTACCGACTTGCACCGAGGAAACCCCGCTTTCCTTTGCTTCCAGCGTCTTATCCGGCGCCTGAAAATGATGGTCCCAGAGCGTGTACTTGCCGGTACGCAGTTCCTGGACTTTCTGCCAACTGACGATGCGTTCATCCTCTCTCGTACCACCGGTCGCCTCCTCATACCTGATCCCTTTCAGATCAGGATGTTTCTGCGGCGTATTGGCCAATACCATCGTGTGTTGGCCGTCGGCGTGGGTAAAGAAGTAGTAGATGCCTTCTTCCTCCATAAGCCGACTGAGAAAATTGAAGTCGGTCTCCCGATATTGGACGCAGTAATTTCGTGGTTGGAATACTCCGTCGATCTTAAAATCAGTTTGTATGCCGCTGAGGACCTCTTTCAGAATATTCGGGACGGTTTTATTCTGAAAAATCCGGCTGTGGGAATTTCGGGAGAACAACCAGAGCTTCGGCACAATTTCCATTTGATACGCGGTAAACTCGCCCGCCTTCCCGGTCTCGCTAATCCGAGAACAGATCCCATTGAAGAAGCGCTTGCTCTTGTCCTTGTCGGGGCGCGTCAGCATCACCGTGATGCTTTTTCCAAGGAGCTTCTCGAAGGCGACGTCCTTGGCCTTCATATCTTCTGCGACCATTTCGAGATGGAAGGAAAACAGTTGCGACAGCCCTTCCTGTCCGCTCACATTCACTAAGAGGAGTGTGTCATCGGGCAGCGGGGTTTTTACCGCAATCGGTCGACCCTTTTGCGTGTATGTCTGCCCGTTAGCCATGGAATTCCGGTCCTATGCTTTGTCTGTCGTCCTCACGCAATCTCATAGCGAAACCCGGTGTGCGCCCCGACTCCGACATGCACTTTGGTAATCGGTTGACCGGTCATCATCCGTGAGAGAAACTCGCCGGACATATCGGGAAGCAGCGTCTTTGAAATGATGTGTTCGATGTTACGACCGCCGCTTTCGACCTCCCTGCAGCGGTTCAAAATTTCGGCCACGACCGCCTCGTCGTAGGTGAACTGGGCCTTGTGGTTGTGCTCGATGCGTGAACGGACCCGCGACAGGCTGAGCGTGATGATGTCTTTCATCATGCCGTCCGTCAGAGGGTAGAAGGTGACGACCGCCATCCGTCCGAGTAGCGCCGGCTTGAACACCCTCATGAGTTCGGGCCGAATGGCTTCGGTCAAGGCATCAGGTACCGGCCTCGTATCCGGATCGGCGCACAATTTCATGATCGTGTCCGTCGCGACATTGGTGGTCAGAAGAATGATGGTGTTTTTGAAGTCGATCTCCCGGCCTTCTCCATCTTCGAGCAGCCCCTTGTCGAAAACCTGGAAGAACAACTCCATGACATCGGGATGGGCCTTCTCCACTTCATCCAGGAGAACCACAGAATAGGGCCTCCGCCGCACGGCTTCCGTGAGCACGCCTCCTTCCCCATAGCCGACGTAGCCCGGCGGCGAGCCTTTCAACGAGGACACCGTATGGGCCTCCTGATATTCGCTCATATTGATGGTAATGAGGTTCCGCTCGCCTCCATACAACGTGTCGGCCAACGTGAGGGCGGTTTCCGTCTTCCCCACTCCGCTCGGCCCGACCAACAAGAACACGCCGATCGGTTTGCGCGGATCGGTCAAATTGGCCCTTGATGTGCGAATCCGCTGACTAATGGCCGTCAGTGCGTGATCCTGCCCCATGATCCGTTGTTTGAGTCGCTCCTCCAGCGCCAAGACGGTCTGGATCTCATCGGATAACATCTTCCCTACCGGCACGCCGGTCCAACCGGAGATGACCTCCGCCACCGTCTGTGAATTCACACAGGCCTGCATCAATGGTGTTTCTCCCTGAAGCGTTTCGAGCTCGGCATTCAGGCGTTCCAATTCCTGCTTCAACGACGCCGGGTCTGCGCCGGCTTCCGACGTGTTGGCCTTGTCGGTCGAGCCCAGTGCCAGCCTTTCCAGTTGCCTGCGCACGTCTCGTATCCGTCCGATGATTCTTGCCTCTTCGTCCCACTGCTTCTTGAGCCGTTCAAGCCGTTGCTGCACCAACTCCTGTTCTTTTCTCAATTCCAGAAGACGCTCCCGGTGGTCCGCTCCGGTCGCGGACTCGCGCTCCAGCACGCCGATTTCAACCGTGATATTCTCGATGCGCCGTTGCGCATCTTCCACTGCCGGAGGCGTCGCGGCTTGCCCGATCGCCACTTTGGCACAGGCCGTGTCGAGAACGCCCACTCCTTTATCAGGGAGCTGGCGGCCGGTGATGTACCGCATGGAGAGCTTCACCGCATCACAAACCGCCTCGTCCAGGATTCTGACCTTGTGATGGTTTTCCAGAGCCCCTGCGATCCCGCGCAACATCGCAGTGGCCGTGTTTTCCATCGGTTCCTCGACTTTAACGACCTGGAAGCGTCTGGCCAGAGCCGCATCCTTCTCGAAATACTTTTTGTATTCGGCCCATGTCGTCGCGGCAATCGTTCTCAGTTCTCCACGGGCCAACGCGGGTTTGAGCAAATTCGCCGCGTCGTTCTGACCCGCCTGGCCTCCCGCCCCGATCAAGGTATGCGCTTCGTCGATAAAGACGATGATCGGTTGGGCCGAGGACTTCACTTCATCGATCACCGATTTCAGACGATTCTCGAATTCACCTTTCACACCGGCGCCGGCCTGCAGGAGACCTAAATCCAGGGTCCGTACCGCGACATGCTTCAACGGTCCTGGCACATCACCTTGCGCGATACGGAGCGCGAACCCTTCGACTACGGCGGTCTTTCCGACTCCTGCTTCGCCGGTAAGGATCGGATTGTTCTGGCGGCGCCTCGTCAGAATATCGACGACTTGGCGGATCTCAAACTCCCGTCCCAGGACCGGATCAATTCGACCTTCGCGCGCCTTGGCGGTTAAATCCACGGTGTATTGGTCCAGCGCCGGCGTCTTCCCGGCACGCGGAATTCCCTGCTCCTCCTGTCCCGCAGCCTCGTCCATGCCGCCCGGCTCGCCCATATCTTCTTGCGAACCTGCGGTGATCTCGCGCAGATGCCGTTTCAATTCCTCCGACTGGACTTTTTTCAACTCGGGGGCGATCTCTCGGCCCAGCGGGGACAGTTCGTCACTGCTCAGCAAGGCCAGTAGGATATGACCGGATCGGATGGCCGAGGTACCGTATTCGATGGATGCCAGCGACCAGGCGTCGCTGATGAGATCCGGTATCCTCGGTGATAGGACAGGATTCCGGGAGTTTCCCGTCTTCAGGCGATCCAGTGCGCGCGTCAGGTCACGGGACACACGGCTTGCGTCGATCTCCCAATGGCGAAGGATTTTGTGCAGGTCCGTCTCGTTTCCTTCAATGAGTTTAAGGAGAAAGTGTTCGAGATCCACTTCATAGTGTGTTCGCGTCAGGCAGAGACCGGCCGCGCTCTCCAAGGAC
>JAICUC010000424.1 GCA_025936075.1 Nitrospira sp.
ATTGCTTCAATCGGTCTTCCAGTACTCCGGTTTTCCCCTGTTGTTTCTCCCGCTTCGATGGGCCTTTTTCGATCTCTTGCGGCAAGCGGGTCACGGACAGCACAAGTTGGGCATGGGATAACGCATCGAAGAGCGCCGAGCGTTCCGCCTCGATTCGTTTTTGCCGAGGAGCCCGGTTGGCAAAGGCTTCCGCCGTCTCGGCCAAGCGCCGGCAAGCTTGTATCAAGTCGGAGTCGGCATGGCTCGGTTTTTTAGGCATGACTGAATTGTATCGAGTAAACAGTGTATGACCTACTAGCGAAGGGCCTTAAGTAGGCTGAGATCCTCCTGATAAGGAACTTCCTCACCATCCGCCAGGCACCGTACCGTTATTCAGGGATTCCCCCAGATGCTTCATCATCCTACTCATGGTGGGATGGAGGAGAGTTCCCGGCGGTCGGCAACGTCGTGCAGTCGCTGTCCAGTGGGTCGCGTGTTGGCATCCAAAGATCTGTTCAAGGATACAGCACAGCCGTACGCTTTGGATGCGCTTGAGCGCCGTCCGATGTTTGTGGCGACATGGGAACCGAACTATCTTCATGAGCACCTCATGAATGCATCTGACGGCGACACGATCCGACTGTGAGCAGACAGCCAAACGTCTGACGTCGGACATGATGGAACATGTGCGTGGCCTCGAATCTCCTTGGGATCAAACTCGGCCTCCTATCATTTTGGGGCCTCTGGTTTCTTCTCGTATTTTCTACAAATTTGTGCGAGGGCTTGAAGGTCTTACGCCTCATACCCTGGACATGGAAATTCGCCTCTCACAATTTTCAGGCAGTCGTCCTCGCACTCGCCGAGTACGAGGCTCCGTCATGGATATCCAAGGCTTTATTTTCCGGCATTCTGCTCTGGCAACTGATCACCGCGTTCCTATTTGGATGGGCCACTGTCGCAAGCCTTGAACATTTCTCGCTGAGGTGGGAGCTCATCAATGCCGCCTTTGCGGCAGGGTTGGCTCTCTGGGCGGCATTTATGCTTGCCGATGAATTGTGCAAGCAATATGATCCCGAGCGTGGCCATGTGTTGTTCTTTATCGCCCAACTCAGCACACTCGTGGCTCTCCATCTGCTGCCTTCTTAAATGGAAGCTATTGAGGCGCTTGGATGCCCCTGTCTGTTTGCTCCGGCATATTCACATCGTGTGTATATCGCCGAGGATGACCGGTTGGAATGGCCGATGGTCGCGCGATAGACCGGCAATCGGCTCCGCCATAACCATCGTGGAGAAGTTATGAAATACGGAAGTATTACAGAATGGTTTTTAGGTCTCGCCTTCTACTCGAATCAACACTTTAAAAATAAAGAGAAGAACCGTTCGAATGCCGAACCCGGCATCTTCTTACTGTGACGGATAACTGTCGATGGGAATCATCAAGTGGGCATAGGGAGTTCCGGCCCACATGATCCATGGTCCGCCGTTTCTCGGATTCGTCGGCACGCTTTTCAACGTGTCCGCATCGGGCACGAGGACCATGATGTGGGCGCCGAGCTGATCGACCCAATCATCTCCCGGCTTCGGTTCAGTCGCATACGGATCGGTATTGCTCACCGGACGGTCGCCTTGCAGCATGTAGGCTATCCCTACCTGGGTATACGTGGGCTTCTTCTTGTTCTTCAACGCATCCATAAAATTACGCCACGATTCGTTCATACAGATGGAGTCTGTTCCCGCCGTATTGGGATCATCCGGCAAGCACATCCACCCATTGCTCCCGATGCGGACCACTTGTCCGTCCCGATTGAGAATGGTGGCATGCTTCGACAGTGACGCCGGCGCGGCACTTTCAGCGGCTGCCGCTTCGGCTGCCTGACGGACCACATCGCGGCGCGCCCCTCCTTCGCCGAGGACCGATGACGGTGAGAGCGCGGCGGTGACGGCCATGATCAACACTCCGACCGGCACGATCATGGATTTCCCCTCGTGCATCATGGACACCCTCCTTTCTCAATGGGACGGTTCTTGCACGTTGATATCCTAAGCGCTCGAAGATTGGGAGTGCAATGAAAAAGGCACGGCGCGACAACCATGATCACGAGTCGACGAGATACGTTGCGGAACGAATGGGTAACGAAGGCTGTCTGAAACACAAAGGCCGCGTCTCGCGCGACGCGGCCTTTTCTTCCGCCTAGGGCTCTTCCCGGATCG
>JAICUC010000112.1 GCA_025936075.1 Nitrospira sp.
AGGAGAAGCAGCCGAGGCCGTTGTTTCGTAGTCGGGCAGGTCAATTGAATGACGACCTCGCTCAAACTTTTGAGCTCCGTGATCTGTGCGAAATAGGCGTAGCGTGTCAGCAGCCGTTCAGGCAGGAGCTGCAATAGATGTTGGTAGGACAGCGCAATGACGTACCGGTCGGCCCGCAGTCTGGTGTTGTCATGAAGGCGGACCTCGCTCACACCGATCTGTCCAAACCGAAGGGTAGGCGGATGGGCCAGAGAGACAATCCGCACATCCCTGCGGCGGAGCGACTGTTTCATGGGCGCCATGAACCGATGGTCGACGGAGCCGGTCAGATGTATGAGCCTCGCGTCTGACGCATCACGAAGAAACACGGTTGAAAGCAGGTGAACGAAGGTTGCGGCGGAGAGACGCGTCAGCGCGTTGCCGGTTAACCATTGGACGAGCGGATCCCAAATTCGTTCTCTGGCTTCGTGACTTTGTCCGGTGGCCGTCAGCCATTCATCCGCAGTCCGGTTCTCCAAATCCGCCGGGAGGGTGTGGGCCTGTTCCCAAATTTGCTCGACATGGGAGAAGAGTCTCCACCGATCTTGCCATGAAAGGCCATGAAAACTGAAGAGGCTCATCATCCATTGAAAGGCTCCCGGGAGACGGGCCGATTGATAGGGGACGATTCGCCCATCGGGCAGCCGAAATTCCAATGGAATCGTTCGGTCGGATTTCGAAGGCCCTTCTCGGTCGAGCGCACGGAGGATCTGCCTCGTCTCATGGTGGCATCCCAGAATAATCGGGGCAGGTTGTGATGCATCGGTCCGGAATCCATCGAGCCAGTCCGGATGATCGAGCAGAGTGATGTGGTAACCCTGTTGATGAAGATAGTACGCAGTTGTCAGGCCTGCCAGTCCGGCGCCGATAATGAGAACGGTGTGTGAGAACGGCGAGGTCACAAGAATAGGGAGCGGAGCCAAATACGAAGGGCAATAACCACTCGGCGCGCGGTTGTGAGACTGATACGCGGTCCGAAGACCTGATAGTTCGACTGTTCGATCCGTTCCAAAATCCGACTGTAAACACCACGCATGATTTCTGCGACGGTCAGCGCGCGGCGCTCCTGAGGCGATAGTCCCATGAGGGCCGCATCGGCCCGCTTGTAATAATGGTGCGCTCGGGAGGCCTCATATTCCATCAATGCGCGGAACTCCGGAGAATAGCTTCGATTAAGTATGGCTTTTTCAGAATGATTCCACTTCCGTAAGTCGTCCAACGGTAGATAAATTCGACTTTCGGCGGCATCTGTTCCGACATCGCGGAGGATGTTTGTCAGTTGGAAGGCCATGCCGAGCGAGACTGCATAATCTTGGGCGCGTGCCGATGTGACACCGAATATATGTAAGCAGATGAGTCCCACCACGGAGGCGACGCGATAGCAATAAAGCGACAGCTCATCGAACGTGACATACCGATTGTTGAACAGATCCATCTCGACGCCTTTGATCAATTCCTCGAAATACGCCTTCGGAATACCCAAGGCCTTCACGTGGCAGGCGAGGCTCACCATGATGGGAGTGGTCGGGGTGCCCGAATATACCGCTTCCAGCTCCTCACGCCAATGCTTGAGTTCGTCTTTTGGGTTGCTCCCGGCGGTCGGTTCATCGACGGCACTGTCGACGGCCTTGCAAAAGGCGTAGACCGTGTACATGGCGTCGCGTTTGGCCTTGGGAAGGAACAGGAACGAATAATAAAAATTACTGCCGCTCTTCTTTGTGTAGGCGGTGCAATAGGCTTGAGCTTCAGAGACCGTCATGACGCGCAGCCTGCGGTGAGTGTCGTGGCTTCAAGTTTGATCGCTTTGGTCGGATCGATAGGATGGTCAGATGTCGGGTGCAGAATGGCCGCAAGCAGCTCTATGCCGTCGACGAGTCGTGGGCCAGGGCGGCTGAAGAAGGATGAGGCATCGACGACGTAAAGCTCAGTCCGTCGTTGGCAAGCCTGCCGCCATGCGTCACCGGCTTGTCCGATGTGCCTGAGCTCATTGAGCGTGCGTTCGACGGAGTAACCGCAGGGCATCACAAGGATCACATCGGGCCGAGCGGCCTCCACAGTGTGCCACGTTGTTTCATGCGACGGGGCATTCTGAGATCCAAGGACGTCGCGCCCACCGGCCAGCTCAACCATTTCCGGAACCCAGTGGCCTGCGACATAGAGAGGATTCAGCCATTCGAGACACACCACGCGGGGGCGCAACGGCGTGCTGCCGATCTCTGCACGCACGTGGTCTACTCGACGACGGAGCTCCTTGGTGAGTACCCGTCCCTTCGCGGAGACGTCTGCCGCATCGGCGATGCGTTCGATATCATGGATCATGTCGTCCAATGTCGTTGGGCTGAATGTGAGTACCTCAGGTCGATGCTGAAGTGATTCAATCGCGCGTGTGAGCTGGTCCGGCGTGATGGAGCAGACGTGACACAGGTCTTGCGTCAGAATAAGATCCGGACGAGCTCGGCAAAAGGCATCCTCGTTCAATCGGTAGAGCCGCTGTCCTGACGCAACCAGTTCTTTGACCTGCCTGTCGATTTCCCTGCCGGATCCCCCGTCCGTTCCGACGAGAGGTTCGATCATGACGGGAATGTGCCGAATCGAGGCAGGAAAGTCGCATTCGTGGCTGATGCCGACCAGTCGGTCGGCCAAACCCAGAGCGGCGACCACTTCTGTTGCTCCGGGGATGAGTGAGCAGATTCTCATCTGTGATATCGCTTATGCCGGCCACAAGCGGGTGCGTACATCCTTGAGGCGCATTTCGCCTAAACTATAGCTGATTGCATCGGCCTCGTGAAGATCCTGTATGGTGTGCGTATTGGCTATCGCCAAGACCTTCATGCCCGCTGATCGTGCAGCCCGAATACCGGGACGGGAATCTTCGATAGCCAAACAAGCATCCGGAAGAATCGGAGCAGCGGAATGCCGACGATTTAATCCAGCCAGGGCCTGCAGAAACGGTTCCGGATTCGGTTTGCCGCACGTCACATCCTCCGCGCTGGTAATGTGATCGAACGCTTTTCGGATTCCGATTTGTTCCAGCACCAACTCAATCTCGGTGCGCAAGGCACCCGAGGCGATGGCAAGGGGATAGGTGGCGGCGGCGTCTTCAACGAATTCCTTGACGCCCGGAAAAATCACCAGGTGATCCTTGATCGAAGTCAAATAGACGGCGGCCTTTTTTGCCATCAACTCTTCGACAAGTGAGGGAGAGATCCGGCGTTGATTGATTCGTAGCGCTTCCAGAATACATCCATGATCATCGAAGCCGAGATAGTCGGCATAATAGTCTGTTTCGGTCAACACGATCTCGATGTCTGCCAGCGTCCGGCGCAGACTTTCAAAGTGAAGCGGCTCGGTGTCGGCGATAACACCGTCGAAGTCGAAGATTACGGCCTGCATGGATTCCTGAGGGTCGTGATGTCTCACCCATATGATGGTGGCACAAACGGGCGGCATTATAGCACGAAGAGCGGTGATACGATCGCCACGCTCTGTGCCCCGTGAGTGAGTACAAACGGGCGGTCAGGGTACTAATTTAAGCTGTTTCTCAGTCAGCCAACCTTTCGTACCGAAGTCACTGCGGACTGAATAGATCCATTCGCCGGCCTGCAGATCCCCGTCGAGAATCGTGAAAGCGGTTCCCGGTGGAATAGCCGGTCCCGATTTCGTCCCTTCAGGATCTTGAGCCAGGAGCACTTTTGCGCCGGGCTTCGTTGGATCCGCGAGAACGCTGACTCGTTGTCCTTCGCTGAACAGAGGAGTCGGTGAAGCGGTGTTCGATACAGCGGGTGCCGGCATCGGCGAGGCTTGCATCGAATTGGAGGTCATCGGTGTCGGCTGGGTGGATGGAGGTTCAGGAACGGGAACCGGTGTCGGCGCTGCGGGCCGGGGCACCTCGACCGGTGCCGCAGGAGGTGGAGTCGAAGCAGCGGTTTGAGGTTGAGTCGCAGGGACAGGCGGCACCGGTTTCGGGGGAGCCGATTTTCGGGCAATCGGTGGCGGTGGTTGTGGTGCCGGCGATTCGCCGAGAAGCGGCTCGACATACTCCATGATCATCTCCGGCTCCATCGCGACATAGGCTCCGGCGCCGATCACGATCAACACAAGTACCCACAGCAGAGGGCGTCCACTCGATTTCTTAGGCGGCTTTATGGGCGAAGGTGATCGAATGGTGGTCGTCTGTTCCAGTTCCTCTTCCGTGAATTCCAGATCCGGTTCCGGTTGACGAGCGAAAAATAGGCTCCAATTCAGAGGACTGCCGGTTAGCGACGGACCCCAAACGGTAGCAAACATCGAGCACCTCCCTCCAGCGGACAGCATCGTACAATCTGAGTACAATCTGAAAAAGTACTTATCACCAAGACCGGGGGCTGTCAATTGAGTGTAAATATTCAGCCGAGCCGATCTTGATACGATCGGCGACGCAACTGGGCTGTACACGGGACCAAGACGGTGTCGGACTGAGTTCGTGGATTCATAAGAAAGCGAAGTTCACCCGCACCTCTTGCATGTCTGGGAAAGCGGCAGGCACAATGCTGCGGTCGACAATCATGAAGTCCTACCGTGAAGAACTCTGGTTTGAAACAAAGACCAGACGAGCCTACATCAATATCACGCCCCGCATCGAGGCAGTGGTAAAAAAGAGCGGGATACGGGAAGGCCTTGTCCTGGTGAACGCGATGCACATCACGGCCAGTGTGTACATCAATGATGATGAGCCAGGCCTGTTGCGGGACTACGATGATTTTTTGGAACGGCTTGCTCCTCAAGAGGCGGTGTACCGGCATAACGACACCGGCGAGGACAATGGCGATGCTCATCTGAAGCGACAAGTGATGGGGCGAGAAGTCGTCGTCGCTCTCACGGACGGAAAGCTGGACTTCGGTCCTTGGGAGCGGATTTTTTACGGCGAATTCGACGGACGTCGTCGCAAGCGGGTGCTCGTGAAGATTATTGGTGAATAGGGACGGTGCGCCGATCATGTGCTGGGGCGAGCGCGGATAATCGTTCTGAGGCTTGCATGGGTAGGAAAAGTTTGGCAACATGCAATTTGAGTTGTCGAGTCGTCAGCAGGGAGCCTTGATGTTAGGCTGGTCTCGTCCCGATCCACTCACGCGGGATCTCATTCATCTCATCAATGCCCGTCGCCACGATCATGGCGACACCGATGATGCGATCGACACCTTGCAGGCGTTTCTCGAGCAAGGACGGGAGCACGATCTACTGACCGTGCTGGCGGCGCTCGACGAAGAAATGGCCGAATGGTTGTTCGACTTGGTCGCCGAGGCGAGCTGCACGTTGCTGCTGGACGGACCGGACGGCGAAAAGCCCGCTTATGCCACGATGGCGGCTCTGGAGCTTCCACTGCAGGCGAACTTAACCGCCCCTCTCAAGCTGAAGATTGATCCGATCGCCACGGCCGATCTCCTGCAAAAGTATCTCCAACTTTCTGCTGGAACAGTGGTTCGCGTCGAGTCGCGCCTCTTGACCGATGCCACCTTGGAGATGTTGAACCTTCAATTGCTCCATGACCACCTTGTGACGGTCGCAGATTCCAGGCGTGCCCAATCCGTGGCCGCACGGTTGCTTCCTCCGGTCGAAAATACCGCGTTTCTCTTGTTTGAGCTGATCGGCGCTCCGGATTCAGGTTTGCCCGATGCATGGGAGGATCGACAGCGCCGTGAGATTCTCGAAGGGCTGGTGAAGCAATGTCCGGAGCTGGCATGTGCGCCGGATACGATTGAAGCGCCGGTGTACGCCGCATATGCCATGTTCGATGCGCAGAATGCGGTACGCCTCCATCATCTTGCCGATGAGACCGCCGCAGTATGGAGGGAATTGGATCCGCTGGTGAGATCCCGTACGATCGTCCATCTCCATACACAATGCGGAAATGGAGTCTATATGCCCGTGTGGACCGACCTGTTCGATCCGGAACTTCCTGATGAACACGGTCCGGTTTGGACGTCTCCCGATGTTTGGGTTTTCACCGCCGATCTGCCGATTGAATGGCCGGGTGAGATGTTGACCAATCGGTTATTGGCGGAAGGCTGTACTAGATTCGAGAATCATATCGTCGAAACCCCGGACAACTGATCCGGCTGCTCCTGGTTGATCTTTTTCCCGCCTTTTTCGAACCTATCTGTTCGGTCGCCGGCGCGGTTTGCGCAAAACGTCCGTTTCGGTGATTTTCCTGCAGCTTTATTTTATTCTCACCGTGATGAAAACGACTCCCACTCGATCTGGAAAAGCTGTCACGAACTCCATCTCCGTGGTGGGATTGATCTTAGTCTGGACTGTCATCTGGACGAATTTTCCATCGAAGGAAGAACTCTTCTCGGCGCAATCGGCTTCATTGAGGGGCGAATCCCAGCGCGTACCTGAGCTCGATCTCACGATTCCGGGCGTGGTCAGCCGGCCTGCCGAAAACTCGGCGAGGACGGCAGACTCGCTGTCTGTAGCCACTCTTGGCGGGTTATCTGTCCCGCGCGACAGGCGTGCCAAGGAAATCGCGGAAGTGAAGTGCGAGGCTGAAGTCCAGCAGTACTGCCCCGATTCCCTGGAAGGTGAAAATCGGCGGCGTTGCGTGGTGCAACGCCTCAAACGATTGGATGCGCCCTGTCAACAGATCGTGCAACAACGGCTGGTACGCTGGAGGGAAGCTGAAAGCTATAAGCATGCCTGCATCGAAGATATGAAGCGGGTCTGTCCGACAGTACAGCCTGGTGATGGACGCATTCTGCAATGTTTGCAGGAACACGAACAGGACCTCTCAGAAGTTTGCTATCAAAGCCTGCCCAAAGGCCGTCTTCATCTCCGAAACTAAAGTTTGTGTATCTGGCGCTCCGACCGCACAGCTTTGCTTATGTCGCTCTCGACTCCTGTGTGACGCGATTCATAGACTGCGATAGAGAAGAGTCGGCTGGCAATCGAATCTTTCGTAGAGAATCGAGAGAAGGAGCACCGGTTGATATTTACGCGGCTAATCCTTCCAAGCAGGACCGAAGTTCCATGGCGAATTCGCCGGCGCGGCGATAGCGGTGAACCGGGTCTTTGTGCAACGCTCGATCCAGGACAGCCTTAATGGTGGGAGAGAGATCGGATCTGATCGCTTTTGCGCTGAGATGCGGCGTGTGAGCGATGGCAAACAACAATGCCGAGACGTTGTCCGCTGTAAAGGGTGGACGACCGGTCAAAAGCTCGAACATTACGACGGCAAGCGAAAAAATATCGGATCGCCCATCTACCTTCTTTCCGGCGATCTGTTCGGGGGACATGTACGTAGGAGTTCCCATCACGATATCGGTCTGGGTTTTCGACGACGTCGTTATCTTGGCGATGCCGAAATCCATGATCTTGACCACCTCGTCCGTGGTCAGCATGATATTCGCCGGTTTGATGTCGCGATGCACAACACCCTGCTGATGGGCATAGTCCATCGCTTCGGCGACGGTTGCCAATATGGAGAGCACCTTTTCCAGCGGCAGGAGATTCGGTTTCCGTGACCACTGTTTGAGCGTGGTGCCCTGCAGCAGTTCCATGGCGATGTAGCCGAGGTCGTCTTCTTCACCGGCGTCGAAGATCGTGACAATATTGGGATGAGACAATCTTCCTGTGGATTCGGCCTCTCGAAAGAACCGAGCCTTCACTTCCTGCAGTTTATCGCGATCGTCGATCTCATCGAGCTGCATGGTTTTGATCGCCACGAATCGTTGGATTGTCGGATCTTTCCCAAGATACACTACTCCCATCGAGCCGCGTCCCAATTCCTTCAACACCTTGTACCGACCGAGTGTGCCGGGTTGACCGCTCTGTGTGGTGATATTTGCTGCAGCCTCGGTCTCGTTGTTTTCCTGTTCCGAATCGATTTCGTCGGTATCTTCGGCTCGCAGTCCGGGTTCTTGTCGTCGAGTCGATTGCGCAGGCTTCAAGAAAAAACGGTGAAGGGCATCGAGATGCAGAAGCCACGCGGCAGTGATCCAGAGTCCGATCAGCATCAAAGCTGCAGCGTAGACCAGGGTATAACGGATGGGCCCCACACGGTCCACAAGCGAAAGCCCTTCGATACGGAGAGCTTTATCCATTACAATCACAATGAACAGGATCGTGACTGGAAGAATCAGTTGTCGCAAAAACGAGAACCCTCGTCCGTTATCCGGCATCTGTCGGAATGCGCGGATCGAAAGCAGGCAGAGAGCGACCAGGCCTGTTCCTTCAACGATGAGGCGAAGGGTTTGGAAACCGGTCAGGCCGAACAGCGTGAGGGGAAACGATTGCGCCTCCGGCAGTTTGCTCAGTCCGGGACCGGCAAAGAGAGCGACAAGTGCGACAAGCACATATTGAAAGGTCCAGCTCGGCGCGTTGACCACGTTGACCATGGGTGACGAAATCTGAAGATAACAGAGTCTAACGGATACTGAAGAGGAGTCAATGAATTGGAAAAAATATGCGGATACGACAGCGCTAGAGTCGCCCGGCGGCTTCCTTCATTTTGGGAAGCAACGATGTCGGAATGTGCAACGTGCCCTTACCGATGCCGACTTCGATGTCGGGTTTCGTGAGGCCATGAAAGTCGCTTCCGCCGGTGACCAACAGACCGAGTTGTTGGGCCAGGCTGAGGTATTCTCGAGTCTGTCGCGCCGCATGTGTACTATAGTAGACCTCTACACCGTCGAGTCCGTCGGATTTGAGCTGTCGAACCAGATCGATCAGTGGCTGCTCCGTGACCTTGACCCATGTCGGGTGAGCGAGGACGGCGAGTCCGCGAGCGGCTTTGATCCAGCGAATGGCTTCGGCGGGGCTCGGGAGTTCGCGAGGAACATAGGCCGGTTTCCCCTCGGCAAGAAACCGATCGAAGGCTTCCTTGGCAGAAGCGACGACACGTTTGTCCATTAAGACACGGGCGATGTGCGGTCTGCCGACGGAGTCGCTGCCGGCGAGTGCTCGGACTTCGTCATACGTGATGTCGATTCCCAAGACCTGTAATCGTTCAATGATCAGTGGATTCCGGCGATGACGAGCGTTTCGCAACGTCTTCAGACGCTCGGACAAGTCGGAGTCCTGCCAATCAAGAAAGTAGCCAAGGATATGGAGCTCTGAGCTGCCGACGGTCGAGCTAACCTCAACCCCCGGTATGACCTCGATTCCACATGCTTGTCCTGCCGCAACGGCTTCAGTGACACCGGTCATGATGTCGTGATCGGTAATGGCTAAAGCCGTCACGCCGGCTTGGTGTGCCAGACCAATAATCTCCGTGGGTGTACAACTTCCATCGGAGTGAGTGGTGTGGAGATGAAGGTCTAAGCGGCTCATGTGAATGATCCTATGGGTGTGGGTTTCTGAGCCACGAGTTGCGCCGTGTAAACCGATTCCGAAGATCGGTTTCCTTCGTGGAGCCCTTCGTCATAATGGAGAATGCGAAAGCCGGGTGTG
>JAICUC010000407.1 GCA_025936075.1 Nitrospira sp.
AGCAGATCGCCACCTTCGTCGAAGAAGTGCTGAAGGGGTCGCTCAAACGCTCCAAGGACGTCGAGACGACGATCAGCTCACGGATCGCTGAAATCGACGCCCTGCTGTCCAAGCAACTCAACGAGATTCTGCACGCGCCGGAATTGCAGAAATTGGAAGCATCATGGAGAGGTCTCCGCTATCTCGTCTCGCGGAGCGAGACCGGTTCGACGTTGAAGATCCGAGTCCTGCACTGCACGAAGAAAGAGTTGCTCCGAAATTTTGAAAACGCGTCCGATTTTGATCAAAGCGTGCTGTTCAAGAAAGTATACGAGGAAGAGTACGGCACGTTCGGCGGCGAGCCGATAGGGGCGTTGATCGGAGATTTTGAATTCAATCGTACCGCTCAAGACATGGCTCTGTTGGAGCAGATGTCCCACGTCGCCGCGGCGGCTCATGCCCCTTTCCTGACGGCGGCTGATCCTCAATTGTTCAATTGGGACGAGTTCACCGAAATGGCGGGGCCCCGCGATCTTTCGAAGGTCTTCGATACGGTGGAATACGCCAAATGGAAATCGTTCCGGGACTCAGAGGATGCGCGATACGTAGGAATCGGATTGCCGCATATCTTGATGCGTCTGCCGTATGGTCCGGACACGGCTCCGGTGGAGACCTTCAATTTCACGGAGGACGTCGACGGCAAGGACCATAAGAAATACCTCTGGGGGAACGCCGCCTATGCGCTCGGTACCCGTCTGACCACTGCGTTTGCGAAATTCGGGTGGTGCGCGGCCATTCGGGGAGTGGAAAACGGAGGATTGGTGGAAGGCTTGCCGACGCATACCTTCCATACCGATCAAGGCGATGTGGCGTTGAAATGTCCGACGGAACTGGCCATCACCGACAGGCGGGAAAAGGAGCTTGCCGACCTCGGATTTATTCCGCTCGTGCATTGTAAGGGCACCGACTATGCGGCCTTCTTCAGCGTGCAATCGGCGCAGAAGGTGAAAAAGTACGATACCGATGCGGCGAACGCGAATGCCAGGTTATCCGCGCAATTGCCATACCTCATGGCGGTGTCACGCTTCGCACACTATTTGAAGGTGATGATGCGGGACAAGATCGGCAGTTTTGTGTCCCGGTCGGAGTGCGAACGGTTTCTCAACCAGTGGATCTCGAATTATGTGACGCCGGACGATAATGCGACCGCGGCTACCAAGGCGCAATACCCCTTGCGCGATGCCAAGATCGAAGTGGTTGAGGCGCCGGGGAAGCCCGGGGTGTACAAGGCCGTCGCGTTTTTGCGGCCGCATTTCCAGTTGGACGAGTTGTCGGTGTCCTTGCGTCTCGTGGCGGAATTGCCCAAATCGGCGAAATAAAGGGCATCACTTTCATCAACCTCATGTGAGGAAGGAGGACGCGAATGGCAGTCGCAGACTATTTTCTAAAGGTAGAAGGCATCGACGGTGAAAGCACGGACGACAAGCACAAGGGGGAAATAGACGTGCTGTCTTGGTCTTGGGGAGAAACGCAGTCCGGCACCCATCATACCGGTGGCGGCGGCGGGTCGGGAAAGGTCTCCATGCAGGACTTTCATTTTGTCATGAAAGTGAATAAGGCATCGCCGAAGTTGATGCAGGCCTGCGCCAGCGGCGAACATATCAAGAAGGGGGTGCTCGTGTGCCGGAAGGCCGGAAAAGACCAGCAGGAATATCTCAAGATTACCCTGTCCGACATGCTCGTGTCGTCCTATCAAACGGGCGGATCTTCAGGGGCGGACATTATTCCGACTGATCAGATCTCGCTCAACTACGCAAAGATCGAATTCGAATATAAGGAACAGAAGCAGGACGGCACGTTGGGCGGGTCCGTCAAGGGCGGCTGGAACATCAAGGAAAACAAGGCCGCGTAATCGTCGGCCGTGATGCCGTGGCCCGGCTCGCCCGGGCCATCATGGGAGGCTGTACACAGAGGACCTGTTCATGGCGCGTGGAAACACCGAACCGACCGTCGTGGCCTCATTGCTCGATCGGCTGACGGACGAGCATCCCGTCTCGACCCGAGAGGCTGTGCCGCTCAGGCTGCACGATGTGCATCAATTGCGTATCTCGGTGGCGAGAGATCTCGAAGCGTTGCTCAATACCCGGCGCGAATGTCTCGATGAATTGCCGGAACATTATCCTGAAGTGGAGCGCTCGTTGCCGTTGTATGGGCTCCCCGATTTCACGTCGTATAGTCTGAAGAGCCAGCGCGACCGTCACCGCGTCCTCCAGGCGGTCGAAGAGGCGATCGTGAGATGTGAGCCGCGCCTTCGGGACGTGCACGTTGAGCTTATTCCGGAGGAAGGACTTGGAAAAAATTTGCATTTTCGAGTGGAAGGTATGCTGAACGTGGAGCCGGCGCCGGAACCCGTGACCTTCGACACGGTCCTCCATCTCACGACACAGGAGTACGAAGTAAAGGAAGAACGCTGATGACCGAAGGACTTCTTCACTACTACGAACGGGAACTCGCCTATTTTCGGCAGATGGGAGCTGAGTTTGCGGGAAAGTATCCCAAAATCGCCAGCCGGCTCCTGCTGGAGCCGGACAAGTGCGAAGATCCGCATGTCGAGCGGCTTATTCAAGGCTTTGCCTTTTTGGCCGGTCGTATCCATAAAAAGCTGGATGACGATTATCCGGAATTAACGGAATCGTTGTTTCAGATTCTGTCCCCTCATTTCCTCGCTCCGATCCCTTCGATGTCCATCGCGCAATTTTCTCCGAACTCAAAATCCGGACAGCTGGCCAAGGGATTCATCATCCAGCGTGGAGAAACGCTGCGTTCCCAGCCGGTC
>JAICUC010000253.1 GCA_025936075.1 Nitrospira sp.
ACCTCGGTGGCGCTCATTGCCGTGGTTGGAGAAGACTTCCCGCAGCAGCATATCGCGTTTCTCAAAAGCCGAGGGATCGATCTCACCGGCCTCGAACGGCGTCCGGGTTCGACTTTTCGTTGGAAGGGTGAATACACGCATCAGCTGAACGAAGCCCATACCTTGGATACTCAGCTCAACGTGTTCGAGTCGTTTCGCCCTCACATACCTGAGGCCTATCTCGCGCCGGACGTGCTGTTCCTGGGGAACATCCATCCGGATCTTCAGCTCGATGTTCTGCACAAAGTGAAACGCCCCGCGTTGGTGGCCTGCGACACGATGAATTTTTGGATCAACGGCCAGCGCGAGGCGCTTTGGAAGGTGTTGGAGAAAGTGGATGTCCTCATCATCAACGACGGCGAGGCGCGCGCACTGGGCCAAGATTCCAATCTGGTGAAAGTGGCGAAGCTCGTGCTTTCGCGAGGACCGAAGCATCTCATCGTCAAGCGGGGCGAGTATGGCGTGCTCATGTTCAACGAAAAGCAGGTTTTTGGTGCGCCGGCGTTTCCGTTGGAAGACGTCCGCGATCCGACCGGGGCCGGAGATACCTTCGCCGGCGGATTCCTGGGCTACTTGGCGGCCACGGGAAACCGCTCTCCGGAGGCCATGAGACAAGCCATCATCTTTGGGAGCGTGATGGCGTCATTTACCGTAGAATCCTTTAGTCTTGACCGATTGCGCATCCTGGATTACAAAGAGATTCAGGTTCGGTTCGCCGAGTTCAAGCGGCTCACGCACTTTGAGGATGTTCAATGATCAGATGCGATCGACGGTTACATGGGTTCCGAAAGTATGGCGTTCTCATCTTTTTCGGTTTGATAAGTATGTTGGGAGGATGTGCGAACGACAAAGAAGTGCTGCAAAAATCGCAAGGGTATTATCAAGAAGGTGTCGCCACTCTCCCGGGTGACCGCCAAAAGGCGTTCGTCTCGTTCCAGAAGTCTGTCCAGTTGAACCCGGCCAATAAGGAGGCGCGGTACGCGCTCGGACACGTGTACGCGCTGCAGGGCAAGTTGTCCTCTGCAGAAGAACAATTCCGCGCGGCGATCAAAATCGATGAAACCTACTCCGAAGCGCTTACATATCTGGGACAAGTTCTTGCCAGTCAGGATCGGTGGGGCGAGGCGATCCAATCCTATCGGCAAGCCCTGGCGAATCCTCTCTATCCGACGCCGGACTTAGCTCGATATCATCTCGGTCGCGCACTGGCACACCAGGGCGACCTTCAGGGTTCGATGGAAGCATTGGAAGATGCGGCATCGGCGAGTCCTCCCAGTGTCCCGCCCGCGATGACCCATCTTGAGCTCGGTCGGGTGTATTATAAACTGGGCTATACGACCAGAGCCCGTGAAGTTTTGAAGAAAGTGGCGGCTTTGGATAAAGGTGGAGAGCTGGCGGCAGCGGCATCGGAACTCTTGACGCAATTGAAGTAGGAGACTTATGGAGTCGGTCGGCGAATTCTTCAGGCAGGTCCGAGAGACAAAAGGGTTGACTGTTGATGAGGTGGCGTCGAAAACCCGCATTCGCACGGATTTCGTCAAGGCGCTCGAGGACGGTAATTTCGCCAAATTGCCAGACCAAGTCTTCGCCAAGGGGTTTGTGCGCTCGTATGCTCGATCGCTGGGCTTGGATGAAGAAGATGCGATTCACCGCTTTATTCAATCGGCCGGATCCTTTTACGAAAAGCAGGACGAACGTGAGCGGCTCAAGGTACGACAGATTGAAGAAGATCGTAAGCGTCAGTCCAATCGGAAAGCGGTGGCAATTGCGATCAGTATCGCCGTCCTGACGCTCATCTTTCTCCTCAGCAGAGAACAATCGTCGGTCTTTCGACGTGGGACTTCTGAGCAAGGCCCTGCGACGAAACGCACGACGCAAGCGGCGAAAGAGGTTCCGGCCACAACGGCCCATGAACCTGAACGGACGGCGGAGGTTCCGAAACCGAGCGATACGCCTGTCGGAGCGCCCAAGACAATGACCGAAGCCCCGCCGCGACAGGAGCCTACCACGCCTGCCGGCACAGCCTCTCGATCAGAGCCGGAAACAGGTTCGACGGTGTCAACGGTTTCTTCCGGCAGCGATGGGCCGTTAGCCGGAATCGCTCTGAACGCAACGGAAAATTTTGGAGATGGTCAGTTGGTATTGGACTTGGAAGCGACAGAATTGAGCTGGGTCGTCGTGCAGATCGATAACGGAAGTCCTCAGGAGTCGTTGCTGCGACCAGGCGAAAAAGCCCATTGGAAGGGACAGGATCAATTCATCTTGACCCTAGGGAATGCCGGAGGCGTGAAGGCCGAATTGAACGGCAAACCTCAAAAGCCGTTCGGACCGAGCGGCAAAGTTGCCCGGGACATTGTGTTGAAACGATAGTATCGCACTCCCTCCTCATGATCTTTCGATCTGTCCTTGCTTGCCGTTGCCTACTAATCCGATCAAGCGTCGGCTCGTTGATTTGTGAATGGATTTTCATGGCCACATTTCAAGATGTCACAGCGAGTGGTTGTTGGGTCATTGTCAATGGGGCATGGAGGCCTGGTGAGGCGCAAAGGTGTCACGAAACAGCCATAAATACGAAATGGGCTTACAACAAGCAGCATAAATACTGACATTTTCTTGCATCTTTTTGGCGTCGGCGTGGTATGAGGTTTGATCTCTTTTTACGTAACAAGAAAAAGAATAAGCAATGGAGAGAGGGATGTTTTCTTGACAGGAATTCAAGGGCATTGATATAGTTCGATCGTTTTACCTGGCTTTTGACGATCATGAAGACAAGTCGGCAGCCTGGGATATCACTCAGGCTCGGTGGGTTCAACACAAAGGAGGACGTGTGATGGGGTATCTGTCCAAGTTTTTGGGAGTCACTGCGGCAGTTGTGTTTCTCTCGGTCTCGGTAGTTGGGGCCGAGGAACGAGATCCTTTGAAGCCTCGCGTTCCGCCCGATCAAGCAGCGGACGCAAAGGCTCTGAAGAATCCGATCGCTTCCTCTCCGGAGAGCATCGCCAAAGGCAAGGCGCTCTACGAGGGGAAGGGCACTTGCTTCAATTGTCATGGCAAGGCTGGAGACGGACAGGGTGAAGCCGGGAAGATCCTGAATCCAAGCCCGCGGGATTTCACGAACTGCAAGTTCCACAAGAAACGGAAAGATGGCGAACTCTTCTGGGTTATTAAGAACGGCAGCGCTGGAACAGGGATGGTGTCCTTGATCCCCGCCGCGATCACGGAAGAAGAAGCCTGGGCGATCATCAACTATGAACGGAGTTTCTGTAAGGCCGAGTAGTTGCTGAAAAACTTCCGGTGAGTCGCAAGACTAAGGGTGGGGAGGCAACTCTCCACCCTTTTTTTGCTGTCAGCCGACCGAATAAGCACGTGTCCCCCATCCAATGAGATCTTGTTTGCTTTCCTAAGACAAATAATATCCTTCACATTTGAAACGATGAGGCTCGGTGTCTTCATCGGTCTCACCTCCCCCCCCCAGTTGGGGGGATTGTACCAATAACCATATTAACGGGGTCTGGGGGGATTGCGCCACGGACACAAAAAAGGGTAGAGTCCGCGCGTCAGCCCAGCGCCGCGACAACTCAAACGAGGTGACAACCACCAAGAGCCGTCAGATTTTTCAAATAGGAGGGCGACTATGTACAGCCTATGGCCGTGGGTGAAGTGCCGAGTAGGAGTGGCAACAGTAACGCTTGTGCTTGGGTCAGCGGGAGTTATATCCAATCCTGCCGCTGATAGAAGTTACGCCGGAGATACTGCCCTACCGCCAGACGTCGCGACAGCGGATATCGAATACAATGGTCGTATTGCTGTCAACGGTGACCCAGTCACGGTGAAGATTGCCACTCCGGATAAGAATGGAGTGATGGTTTTCGACGGCACAGCCGGCCAGCGAATCAATATCGGCTTCAGCGGTGTCACCCTCACACAGTTTTACGTGTCAGTCTATCGGCCTGATGGCGGAACGGTGCCCAGGCATGTCTCCGCAGTGAGGAACTATTATGCGACTATGGGCGAGCGCCCGGTCTCCTCACTGACAAAGGTCCATACATCCATGACAGCCTACCAATTTTCCACCGATACGGCGGCCACGATTTCTTCCAGTGAGATGAACGGCGCAAGCGTTGATCTTGAGGAATTGCCGGTGACGGGGACCTATACAATTTTCATCGACCCCCTCAGTACCTATACGGGAAGTTTCAAGATCACGGTCTCAAGCGAGCTCAGCGGTGAGATTGTCCCTCACGGTTCAGCTGTAACGGCCAATATTAATCGGACCGGGCAGAAGGCCCGTTATACATTCTCGGGTACAGCCGGCCAAGCGGTGAGTTTACAATTGAGCGACGTGACGATCCGAAGCGGGTACGTCTCTATTGTGGCTCCGGATGGAAGTTTGTTAGGCAAACCGATCTCGTTTGTCTCGGGGGGTGGTGTTGGAGGTGCTATGATTCCGGGACAGGTCCTTCCGGCTTCCGGAACCTATGCCGTCTTGGTCGAATCAGATCTGAGTTACACCGGAAAACTGAAGCTTTCGCTTTATAACGCCCCCGACTTAACCGGCACGATTATGGTTGACCAAGGAAATGTGACACCGAACCTGACCGTGCCGGGTCAACGGGCGCGCTATACATTTAACGGGACAGAGGGGCAATGGGTGAACGTCGGCCTTACCGGAGTGTCAATATCCATGAGTAGTGTGTCCATTCTGAAACCGGATGGTAGCAAGTGGGAATCGACTACAGTCGGTCCAAGTGGCGGTAGTCTCGATCCTCTGACGGCTCTGCCGGAAACCGGAACTTACACCATCGCCGTGGAGCCGGTTAGTAACTATACCGGCAGTATGACGATCGCCCTTTCTTCTCCCGTCACGGGTACGATCGCAATCGATGGAGCTTCAGTGCCGGTTAATCTAAACAAGGTGGGCCAAACGGCGCGCTATACGTTCAATGGCAACGCTGGACAATGGGTGAATCTTGGGCTTTCGTCGGTGAGTATTACATCCAGCGCAGTCACGCTTCTGACATCGGATGGGACTATCCTGGCCTCAACGGCTGTGGGTACGGCCGGCGGGGGCCTCGAAGATCGAAACCCCTTGCCGACCACCGGCACGTACACAGTGCTCATCGACCCTGTCGGCAGCTATACCGGCAAAATGACCTTGACTCTCTCGACCGAGGTTTCGGATTCATTAAAAATGAATACGCCTCCTAGGCCGATCACGCTCAGCCGCGCGGGCCAGAATGGGCGCTATACGTTTACGGGTACGGCGAATCAACAGGCCACAATCAAGGTCACCAACAACAAGCTCGGCAGCGTGACCGTCAATCTC
>JAICUC010000347.1 GCA_025936075.1 Nitrospira sp.
ATCCAAGCCGTGAATTCCGGTGGGAGTACCGGCAATGCCTGGTGGTCCGGTCGTAATGATGGATCCCTTCTTCCCTCGATCAATCCTGCAACCGGCGAGCAAATTGCCGGTGTCTATCCGTGCTCATCCGAGGATTACCAGCGGATCGTGAAAGACTCGATTGAGGCGTTCCGCACCTGGCGTATGGTGCCGGCCCCGAAGCGTGGCGAGATGGTCCGGCTCATCGGCCAAGCCTTGCGTGAAAAGAAGGATCAATTGGGCACGCTGGTCTCGCTGGAAGTCGGCAAGATCAAGGCGGAAGGCGACGGCGAAGTGCAGGAGATGATCGATATGGCGGATTTCGCCGTCGGTCAATCGCGGATGCTGTACGGCGTCACGATGCAGTCCGAGCGGCCGGCCCACAGAATGAGCGAGCAGTGGCACCCCCTCGGACCGGTCGGCGTCATCACCGCGTTCAATTTTCCTGTTGCCGTGTGGGCTTGGAATGCGTTTGTGGCCGCCATCGCCGGTGATACCGTTATCTGGAAACCGTCACCGAAGGCGCCGCTCTGCGCCGTCGCGGTGCAACAGATCTGTAATCGTGTCATGCAGCAACAGGGGTATGCGGGCATTTTTTCACTCTTTATCGCCGATCAGCCGGCTCTTGCCGAACAGATGGTGCAGGATGAGCGCTTGCCGCTCATCTCGTTTACCGGATCGGTGCCGGTCGGTCGAAGGGTCGCCTCGTTGGTCGGACAGCGGTTGGGCCGAACCCTCCTCGAGCTCAGCGGCAACAATGCCGTGATCGTCGATGAGACCGCGGATATCAACATGGCGGTGCGCGCCGTTTTATTCGGAGCCGTCGGCACCGCCGGGCAGCGATGTACGACGACAAGGCGTCTGATCGTTCACGAATCACGCTACGAGGAATTGATGGGCAGGCTCGTGAAGGCCTATGCCCAAGTGCAGATCGGCAATCCGCTGGAAAAAGCCGTGCTCATGGGGCCCCTCATCGACCACGTAGCAGTGGAGGGCTATCGCGCGGCGCTCGATGAAATCAAGAAAGAAGGCGGCGAGATTCTCTGCGGCGGGCATGTGCTGAACCGTCCCGGTTATTTTGTGGAACCGACGATCGTCCGAGCACAAAACGGATGGCCCGTCGTGCAGCGCGAGACCTTTGCGCCGATTCTGTACGTCATGACCTTCCAAACACTTGATGAGGCTATCGCGATGCACAACGACGTCAAGCAGGGACTCTCGTCCGCCATCTTCTCGAACGATGTTCGACGCGGCGAGCGGTTTCTGTCGGCGGCCGGAAGCGATTGTGGGATCGCCAATATCAATATCGGAACGTCTGGAGCCGAGATCGGCGGAGCGTTCGGCGGGGAAAAGGAAACAGGGGGAGGGCGAGAAGCCGGGTCGGACTCCTGGAAAGCCTATATGCGCCGTCAGACCAACACCGTCAACTGGGGTGCGGAATTACCTCTGGCTCAAGGCATTAAGTTTGGATCGTGAACGAGGTACGATTATGGATCAGGCTCGTGAACTCGATGATCTCATGGAAACGATGGTGGCGACCTATGTCGCTCGTAACCGAGCGGCAGGGGTTTTGAAGACGATGCTTGATGAGACCGGCGTCGGTTTCTCGCCGGTCATCGACCATGTCACCATTCGTACGTTCGACATCGATCGTGGAGCTGAACTGTTCGTCAAGTTGGGCTACGTCTATGATGAAACCCTGCAGTATGACGATTGGTACGCGAAGGTCTATCGTAAGGCCGGCTACCCCGCCCTATTTGTAGACCAAGCTTATCCGGATGCACGAGGGAAGACCAGTATCATCCCCGGCTGGGTGAAGAAGTTCGGAGACAAAGTCTTTCATCATGTGGCCGTGCGGGTGGAGGATATCGAACAGGCGGTCGCTCGGCTGCAGCAAAAAGGCGTGGTGTTCGCCGGGAACATCGTCGGAGCCGCGGGTGGGCCGCTCAGGCAAATTTTTTCGGCGCCGGAATCCGTCGATGGACAGCCGTTTTCCGTTCTCGAATTGGCCGAACGTCACCGCGGCTACCAGGGGTTCCTTCCGCCTCAGGCCGACAGCCTCATGAAATCATCCACGGGACGATAACCTACCCTGCTGCGTTTGTCCTGCGAACTTCCTCCGGTGAATCGAATTCTCGTGCGATCATATTGCTGACGGCGACGAACCGACGTATCCCCAGACCAAGACACACGAGTCCTCCTGCCAAGGACATCGCTCCCAGACCTTGCACATAGGGGTGGTCGATCAACCAAAGAGCCGGTACGCCTACAATCACGAAACCTAATGCAGTTCTGACATAAGCCAGCAACGTGCGTTCATTGGCCAACTCCGTCCTCTGTCGCGCCAACTGATCTCGGATCTGCGTGTCCATCGTGGTTCTCTTTTCTTATAACACAGGATTGTTTCCTATGGTGCTTCTAATCATCGCAAGAAGGCGGCAGGCGTAAGTCAAAATTTGAAAACCAGCATGATAAGACTGTGAGTGATGGAAAAAGTGTCAGACACCTTATACGTGACGAGCTTCTATGGGCGAGAGCGACTGTTCGATCCTTGCCAGGAACCCGAATGTGTGGCAAATCCAACTCAATTGAGGATTCCAGCCGCCCCCGGGATGATGCGCGGCCATCCATGCCGCTGAGAAGTTGTGGGAGAGGCTAATATTTGCTTAATTCAGCCGTCCGGCGCTGAAAATTACGTTATGAGATGTGGCGGAGCAAACAATCACTTCTGACCCCGTTTCTCTTCTTCTTCATCGGCGGCATTCTTAAGCCTCGATTACTGCGAAATGCTGGTCTTCAGACACCATGAACTGATCGACGGCGAGCCAGTCATTGTAGCCCGGCACGTCGAAGTCGATGACCCCGCGCCTGGGCGCCCCGCGATAGAGCTATCCTTGCGCCGATACTCGACTGTGACACCCTCCACCAGCATCCGGTAGACCACGTGGTTACGTTCCAGCAACGATGGCGCATCGGTGTGTGTCAGTTTGCGGTAGGCATCTTCTAGCGCCTCGTGAGGGAGGTCAGGATTCAGGCGGGCGAGAGCTTCAGGCAGTCTGCTCTCAAGGACCATATCTCGGTAGGCAGGATCATTGTGCTCGGCACTCAACTCGCCAAAGGCGATGTCCGGGCCGTGCAGGACCTGATAGCCTAGCGATTCGAGCCAGCCAAAGGCGGCATCTTCGACGACGAATTCGGTGAATCTCATACCATCGGCACGTCAGAAGGTGCATCCATGTAGGCATCTGCCATCATCATTTTGTAGTGGGCGTGGTGATCAGTTTTTTCGAAAATTGCCCTGAACACCCCGAGATAGATCTTGATCAGTGAATCATCAATTGAAACGTACAAATCATCATGAGCGGAATGCGACCCATCATTGACCCAAGAGAAGAGTGACTTGCAGATTAACCTTTCCCTCCCCTCGAACTTGGCGCAAATCTTATCCGGATCAACGCCTCCCAAAATTCTAAAATAATTCTCCAGTATGCGCCGTAAGGTGTTCTGAATAGTCAGGCTCGAACGATCTGACCGCCGAACTTCCGCCCAAAGCAACTCATACGACGTCTTGATGGGATCTGAATGGTGCTTTTCGATCTTCGATTCTAGCCCCGGCTTTCGGACGAGCCAAAACGTCTCCTCTTTCATCGCCTGATTATTAGATCGTTTCGGATTAAATGTGACCTCCTTATGGAAGTA
>JAICUC010000353.1 GCA_025936075.1 Nitrospira sp.
GAACTGTTTCCCGCTGATCAGCAGAGTCCTCAGCGCATTTCGTACCGGTCCATCGAGAGCATCGCTTTTACCGGGGAGGACACGGCGAACGGAAAATCGTGGGAAGCCTGGGTGTCCAAAAAGGAGTCCGAACGCCGCGCGGAAGCTGAAAAGGTCGAGGCTGTCGCGCGCACGAAGGGCTATCTCTGAAGCTGTTGTGGGATTCAGGCGATTGGAGAGTGTGCCGCCATCGAAGATTGCTCTGCATCAGCAAACCCGCCTGCCTGTTCATTGACAAAGATGTAGTGCTGTGCTAGAAACCCTGCCCGAATGTAGCGCGCTCGCGATACTGAGGCGCGCCCTCTTCGAAGGAGCGAGCGACGAGTCAACGATCTAGTTCGAAGCTTGGCGGCCTTAGTCCAGCAGGACAGGTTACCCTGGCTTGCTGCCTCGTAATGAGCGTGGCGTTCCCTCCTGTGGCGCAAGCCACACACGAAGCGGACCATCGTTTCATGGTGGAGGGGTATGTTTGCGGACAGGATGGGAAGGGGCTTCCGAATGCAGATGTTCTCGTCAAGGACACCAGGATTTCATACGGTCAGGTCGTCAGGACGGATGGAGATGGCTATTACAAAGCGATGTTTCATCTGCACAACGACAATCTTGGAGATTCCCTTCTGGTAGAAGCGAGGGGGGAGCAGCAAAATCTTAAAGTCGAATTTGATCCAAAAGATCTAGAGAGCGAACGGAAAATCCAGGTTAACTTTGGAACTGGCTGTGAGGCATATGGGCCTCCCGCTTGGCTTTGGTGGGGAAGCGGAGCGGCCTTTGCAATAGCCACCGGTATTATCGGGATGAAATTTGTCCGTTCTCAGAGGAAGCAGGAACGGGTTAAGTCGAAATCCCTGGGAAAGAAAAAATAATGATCGCCGATGACGGTCCTTGGGGCTACAAGGTATCTCGCCGAATCGGTCGATAGGTCGGCGAGGGGCCGTGATACGAGCTCAAAGGGCGAGTATAATTTTGACGCTCTTGCAGGGGCAAGTGATGCCTTTGCAGAAGCGTTTTTTTGTTTGTCGGTCCCCTTCTCGACCTCGTTGCAGTCTGGACGAGAATCCCTCTATAACAGAGTGATGGATTTAATGAATATGCGGATCAGCTCGATTCATGCTGTATTGATCATGAGTCTTTGGCTATTGTCGAGTTGCGGAGAGCAAGGTGGAGAGGGGCCGATCGTGCCGCCCCCGCCGGCTCCAACTGAATATGCAGACAAGCATATGCCGGCAGATTGGTGGGGAAATGTTCAGAAGCTGGAAGAGGGACGCAAACTCTTTATCGGTGAGACAAATCCAGACGTAAACTGTGCCAGCTGTCATGGGAAAGACGGAAAGCCGGTCAAGGCGGGTGCCACGGATTTCAGAAATCCTGAGCGAATGAAGCTCTATTCGGACTCCGTGTGGTTTTGGCGTATTTCCGAGGGAGTGCCGAATACCAAGATGAAAGGCTGGAAGAGTAAACTCTCAGAGGAAGACCGATGGAAGCTTGTGCTGTATGAGCGAAATTTTGGATTGGCTGGGAAGGCTTGGAATGAAGAGAAGAAGCAATGGGGCGATGCCGGCACTGAATGACTGTAGAGGTACAGGGTTGTCGATGCTTCGCACTTTCCGGCTTTTAATCTTCTGGAATCGGAGCACCTGCCTTCCATATGCGAATCGAGGTCTTCAACCAGGCTCAGGTTTTTTTTATATACTGCTAAGGGATTTCCCTATCGGTAAGGCTTGGGCAAATCTGCGATACTCTGCCGGTCGATAAGGTCGCATGGGATAATGCTGCGGCAAATCGCATGGAGCCTGACCTCCAATGCCAAGGTCCTAATGTTCAATGAAGGATGTCAGGCTTTCTTGGTAAATGGTGATCGAAATTCATGAGTAGCTGAAGTTATTTTTAGGAAGGCGCAGTCAGTGTGAAGGCAAGATCCTTGACTGACTTCTAAAGTAGGGGGCATCGAGGCATCGTGAAAAAACTGTCGAGCGGTCTCCTGGCTCTCGTTGTGTTGTTTTCGTTGTGTGTGGCTGCTGCTACCAGTGTCTCCGCTCAGGAAGTCGGCGCATCTTCAGTGGAGTTTCCGTACACCGGTAATCGGACGGCTGTATGGATTGTCGCTCAACTCCATATCTTATTTGCCGCATTTATCCTGGGTGCGCCGATCTTCGTCGTCATTTCAGAATGGTTGGGTTACCGTAAGCAGGATCCCCGGTATGATCGTCTGGCTAAAGAGATCACGAAGGTTACGGTCATTCTCTTCAGTATGACGGCTGTGACGGGTGGGTTGTTTATTTTTGTTCTTCTGGCCGCCTATCCACAGTTCACGACCTCGTTCATCAATCAGTTTTATATGGTGTTCGCAGTATTGTATCCGGCGCTGTTCATCGCTGAGACCATCCTCATGTATGCCTACCTCTACACCTGGGATGTCTGGAAGGGTGAAAAGAAAGGGCGCCACATTGCTCTTGGTGTGCTTTTGAACCTCGTCTGTCTGCTCATCTTGTTCGTCATTAACGGCCCCACGTCGTTCATGAACACACCGCCAAAGGCTGAAGGGGTTTCGCCGCAGGATTTCATCGCGGCAGCAACCTTGTGGGATAAGATTGCGAACCAAAGTTGGTTCCCTCTGAGTCTTCATCGAATCGACGGCAACGTGGCATTCGGTGGGTTTATTGCCGGGATGATCGCTGCCTATATGTACATGGGGTCGAAGACACAGGAGGAGAGAGCCTACTACGATTGGATGGGCTTCGCCGCCATCTGGATCGCGGTGGGGGGGTCGCTTTTGCAGCCGTTTACCGGGCTCTTGTTGGCGTATGAAATGTGCGATTACGATTTTTCATTCTGCCCGTACATGATGGCCGATCAGCTTTCCATGTTTTTTGAAACGCAAGGCATCATGATTGGGCTGTTGTTCCTGGGCATCAACTATTATAGCTGGCTCAGCGTCAAACGAATTGAAGGGGCCGAAAATGTTCGGATGACCATCTTGGCGCCGATCGTCCTCATCGTGTTGCTCCCCGCCACGATGTGGGTGATGGATAAGTTTTGGATTCCCGATCCAATGTCGTTGGCGTTCTTGCTGCCCCTCATGCTATCACCGTTTCTATTGGGCCGGTTTATTCCCAAGACCGTCTCGGCACGGACCGTCATCAAGATCGGCTTTATCATCATGCTCATCAGCGATGCCGTCTGGCTCACGCCTGCCGGTTTCGTGGCCACCGGCACCGATATGCCCGATGACATGAAACTGCCGGAGGGGTGGGACTATCTGTCGTCGATGCCGGCCAAGCTTTCGGCAATCTTGACATTGGTGTATGTGACGGTCGTCAATTATGTCTTGTATAACCGAACCATCAAGCAAGGCACGATCCTCTGGGGGAAAATCGATTTCGCGGCACAATTTGTGTTGATTTTTCTGGCATTCACTTCCACGTGGATCATGGGGTTGATGGGGGCGGTGCGGTCGTTGCTCAAGAAATACTTCCATGTCTATAGTTTGGTGTCGGACCTCAGTGCCGAGTCGTTTACTCCGACACTTTCGTATTCGGCCGGGTGGATTACGGCGATTACCGTCGCGTTTATCGCCATC
>JAICUC010000404.1 GCA_025936075.1 Nitrospira sp.
AAGACGGCACGCTGGAAAACGAATTCAGCGGCAACCTGATCGAAGTCTGTCCGACCGGGGTGTTCGACGACAAGACCTTGATGCCGCACTATACCCGCAAATGGGATTTACAGACCGCGCCCTCCGTCTGCGCGCACTGCAGCCTGGGATGCAACACGATTGCCGGAGAGCGTTACGGCACGCTCCGGCGCATTCTCAACCGGTACCATAGCGAGGTCAATGGATACTTTCTCTGCGATCGAGGGCGCTTTGGATACGGCTTCGTCAATAGCGAAGGGCGAATCCGCCGGCCGAGGTCCCGTCCAAGCCGGGGCGGCCAGACGATCCCGATGGATAAGGATATGATCCTTCGCGAGCTTGGACCGTTGCTGGCCGACAAGCCTTCCCGCATCATCGGTATCGGCTCACCCCGCGCCTCGCTGGAATCCAATTTCGCGCTTCGCGAGTTGGTCGGACCGGAGCGGTTCTCTCTCGGACTCTCCGCTCGCGATGCCGGCTTAGCCTCTCTCATCCTGGATGTTCTCAGGCGCGGACCTGCGTCTTCAGCCTCGATCCATGATGTGGAGCAGGCTGACGCGGTGTTGATCTTAGGCGAGGACCTGATCAACACGGCTCCGAGATTGGCCTTGGCGGTACGGCAGTCGGTCCACCAGCAACCGCTGCAGCTCGTCGACAAACTGGACATCCCACGCTGGCATGACGCCGCCGTGCGGGAAACGGCTCATGCGCGGCCAGGTCCATTATTCATTGCCGCTCCGCACAATAACTGGTTTGCGGACATCGCGACCGAGACCTATCACGGCGCGCCGGCCGATCTGGCTGCTCTCGGGTTCGCGGTCGCGCATGAATTGGACCACGCGTCGCCGCCGGCGGCGACTCCGTCTCCCACGATATGTTCTCTGGCGGAACGCATCGCCGCCGCGTTGCGACAAGCGGCTCGTCCCGTGATTATTTCCGGGACCGCCTGCAAGAGCGAAGCGGTGATTCAATCGGCCGCAAACGTGGCCTGGGCGCTGTGCAAAACCGGCACGACCGCGAAACTCTGCTATAGCCTTCCGGAGTCGAACAGTCTGGGTCTCGCCATGCTGGGGGGCAAGAGCCTCGAGGACGCGTTCAGTTTCGTGAACGACGGAGCGGCGGACACGATTCTCATTTTGGAAAATGATCTGTATCGCAGGACCGATCCCCTCCCGGTGGATGCATTTCTCAAGACCGCTTCGAAGGTGATCCTCCTCGATAACCTGGAACATGACACCACGGCCAAAGCCGATGCGTTGCTCCCTGCCGCGACTTTCGCCGAATCGGACGGCACGCTCGTCAACAACGAAGGACGAGCCCAACGTTTCTACCAAGTCTTTCCCGCCGAGGGAGACATTCAAGAAAGCTGGCGTTGGATACGGGACCTGGCGGTCGCCTCTGAGCATCCCGGACAGTCGGGCATGGCGGCCTGGAACCAGCTGGATGACGTCGTGGCGGCTCTTGCTGACGCGATTCCGGCGTTTCAGCGCCTCACAGAGGTGGCGCCGCCGGAAAAATTCAGAATGGTCGGTCAAAAGATCCCGCGACAGACGCACCGTTTCTCGGGACGAACCGCTATGCATGCTCCGTTGATCATGCACGAGCCGAAACCGGTCGAAGACGCCGATTCTCCGTTGGCCTTCTCAATGGAAGGGTCTCTGGGCCAACCGCCGTCCCCGCTCATCACCCACTACTGGACCTCCGGCTGGAATTCGGTCCAGGCGTTGAACAAATTTCAGAGTGAAGTCGGCGGACCCTTGCGACACGAGATGCCCGGCGTTCGGTTGATCGAATCGTCCGACAAGAGGACGGTGACTTATTTTGCCGACGTGCCGGTGCCGTTTCAGGCTCGCGACGACGGCTGGCTGATCCTGCCGTGGTATCAGATTTTCGGAAGCGAGGAGCTGAGCGCGCGCGCTTCCGCCATGGCCGAGCGGATTCCGGAACCGGTCCTGATGCTGCACCCCGCCGATGCGGCGAGGCTTCGAGTGACGTCCGGGGAGCGGGCGGAATTCGCGCTCGGCGACACGTCGCACCGCCTACCCGTAAAACTGGACGTAGCCGTTCCGCGCGGAACCGCGGCGTTGGCCATGGTTCCCGGCTTCATCGATGCCGTCCTTCCGACGTGGAGTCCGATCATTCGAATGGTGGAGTCATGAACGAGACCGCCTCGAAGTTACTGATTATCGCCGGTGTGCTGGTCACGCTCTTGACTCTCAGCGCTCTGTTGATCTGGCTGGAACGTCGGCTCTTGGGCTTCTGGCAAGAACGCTACGGCCCGAACCGAGTGGGCCCGTTCGGCTTGCTCCAGGTGGTGGCTGATATGATCAAGATCTTCATGAAAGAAGACTGGGTGCCGCCGTTCGCCGACAAAGCGGTGTTCGTGATCGCCCCTGCCGTGATCATCGTCACCATTCTCATGTCGTTCGCGGTGGTGCCGTTCACGCCGTCGATCGTCGTGGCCGATCTGAACGTCGGGCTCCTGTTCTTTCTGGCCATGTCCTCTCTGTCGGCCTACAGCGTCGTGCTCGCCGGCTGGGCCTCCAACAACAAGTACTCGCTGCTGGGTGGGCTCCGTGCCTCGGCGCAAATGCTGAGTTACGAGGTCTTCATGGGCCTGTCGCTCATGGGGGTCGTGGTGGTGGGGGGGGGGGTCAGTCTTCGGGACATCGTAGAAGCTCAGCACGGCGTCTGGTTCTGCATCCCTCAGATTTTGGGATTCATCATTTTTTTGATCGCCGGTCTGGCCGAAACGAAACGGGTGCCCTTCGACATCCCGGAGGCCGAAGCCGAACTGGTGGCCGGATTTCACACGGAATATTCCGGCATGAAGTTCGGCATGTTCTTCGTAGG
>JAICUC010000265.1 GCA_025936075.1 Nitrospira sp.
TCGACGAGCAGCGCAATGCCGCAGATGAACCACGGCACCATGAGCAGAGCCGGAAGCCGACCATGGGGTGTTTGTTTCAGGAAGGTGATATCGTAGCCGAGAGACGGGTACACCGAAAGAATCACGAAGGTATTCAGACATCCCAGTAATAATCCTGTGATCAACCCCCATTTCAGTCCGTTTCCCACCTTCGATTTTTCCAATCCCAGTTGAACCGGCACCTGGAATGTACGCGAAGCCCAGAGCCCCATCGCCAGATAGGCAAGAAATTGCGGTATAAATTGAACGAGAAGCTCTTCTTGGAGTGAGCTGGGAAGCCAGTAGTAACCGACCGTCGTTCCGATGGGAAGCAGCGGCAGCGCTGCTCCCATGTTGAACGTTTGATCTGGACCCGGCCGATCCGGCCTGGAAACCATAGGAAGCTACGAGAGTTCGAGATGATAGCGGTCCAGCGTGGTCGCCTTATGCCGCGCGAGATTGGATAAGGATTTGTTGTAATCGACGATGGCGCGCAACTCATTGCCTTGGGCAGTGGCGAGATCGCGCTGGAAATCGAGCACGAAACGAGTGGTACTGAGCCCCACTTTCAACCGTTCCTGCTCGGCTTGGAGCTGTTTCTCGGCCATGATCCGCGCCGACTTGGTGGTCTCGATGCGTTTAAAGTCCGTCTGGACGCGGCGCACTGCCTCGCGGACTCCGACAATAATTTGCTGACGGACATTCGCAAGGGCGACTTCGGCGTTCCTGGCTTCGAGCTGCCGTTTATTGTAAGTGCTGAGGGCGGAACGGTTGCCCAGCGGATAGCTGAACACCAACCCGGCGCCATAGTTGTAGAAGTCACCGCTGAAGTTTCTGGTAAAGGACTCGCCGTAATCACCGCCGAGACCTGCAAGACCCATGGTGCCTTGAAACGACAGGGTCGGGAGTAACTGATTCCGGGCAAATTGTTTGTTGAGTTCTCCTGACTCTATGTTCTTTTTGGCCTGGACAATCTCAGGTCGTTGTTCGATCGCGGTGTCGATTGCTTCTTGTAGGCTGAGTGGTTCAAGGACCGTGACGGGTGAATCAGCAGGCGTGAGGCGGACATCTTGCCTTAATTCCTCTTCTCCCGGGTTCAAGAGGCGGCGTAGTTGATCCTCCTGATCTCGAATGGCTTTCTCGGCGACCAACACTTGCTCCACTCGCGAGGCGACGGCAGCTTCGGCTTGGAGCACGTCGACGATCGACATGACCCCGGCTTTCGACTTGGCGCGGTTGGTCGCTAACAGTTCTTCGGCAGCCTTCATGGCGGCTTGCGCCACTTTCAAATTCTCATTCGCGAACACCAGTTCCCAATAGGTTTGTTCCACTGTGGTAATGACAGTCAGGACGCGGTCTCGAAACACATGCTGTTCGACCATCGCATTATTTTGGGCGACCTTGATGAAGGTCCTATTGACCTCGATCCCGGCGTTCTTGAGCAACGGCTGGGTTAAGGTGAATGCCAGACCGCCTGTCCAAGAGGGATTGAACAGAAAGCCTCCGGCAAGATTTTGGTTCACGTTGGTTCGGGCCGGGCTATAATTGATGTCGACATTACCGCCGGTGATGAGGTTGGTCGATGCATCAACGGTCGCGGAATAGTTACGCTGGTCGAAAGTCGTAATCTGATTAAGATTAAATCCGGTTCCTCCAAATACAGGTCGATTGAGCGGGTTCGCCGTCCGGGCATATTGGCCGTTTATGCTGAGGTTGGGATCGAACTTGGATTGCTCGATGATAATGTCGGCCAGCTGGCTTTCTTTATTGTGACGGCTGATACTGATGTCGAGATTGTGCTGCAGCGCGCGAACCGCCGCATCCGCCAGCGAGACCGTTTCGCGCCGTTCGAGATGGATCGGTTGAGTCACATCCAAACCCCAGCTATTGAGTGGAAATGAGATGCACCCCAAGCCGACGATCAGGACGATCATGAGGCGGTAAGGATGGACTGAAGATTTGCGGTTCATACTGGCCTCCTTGATCGACGATCGGAACAAGCGATACTATAATGTGTGAGGGAGGGCTTGTCATGAAGATTAATGCTTCTTCTTGGATCGGAGAACCAAACATGGAGTTTCGTCGGATACGTGTGATCGGCGGCCTGCTGTCTGCCCTGACAATCAGTGGGATGTATGCCGACGCTTCTGCGTTGGCGCAGAGTCTATCGGGTACCTCCAGTGTACGATCGTTTGATGGTGGGGTCGCTCCGCTGTCCAAACTTCCGGGGGGCAGTTTGTACATCGACAATCAGGGGACGCAGGGCTTTCTCTATACGCCGGGGCAAAACTTTGAGTCGTACAACTTTCGAAACCCTACTACGGGACAGGCATGGAGGGGTGCCGTCATGACCTTCGGCCCGCAACTTTCTATTGGGCTTATCCAGGGTGCGAATCAAGTCGGATCCCCCACTGTCCTTCCCGGACCACCACGCCAAACCGCTCCGTTGCCTCCGATTGAATCCACGATACTTGATGAGATTCCCTAACAGAACTCCTCAGCTTCAGTCTTGTCTTCTGAAACGACGGCGTGATGCTCTTGCACCTGTCATGGTTGATAGGCAAGGTGCCATGTCACGGCCAAGACGTACCGAGCCGCTATTTTTAAGATTTCGGAATCGATGGTGTCAGCGGTGTCGCTCGGTTGATGAAAGTGCGGGTGTACCCCCCCGCTCACCACGGTGACTGTCGGCACACCGGCCTCCTTGAACGGTACATGATCCCCTCCGGGGAAGAATCCATAGAGATCCAGCTTCTCATCAACGCCGGCGATCTTCCCTACCTCTCGTAGGACCTCCTTCGCTACTCCTGTTATGCCGACGGTGAGCCGACCATTTCCAACTCCCGCATGGTCGATGTTGATCATGGCCTTTGTAGAATCGAGTGGAACCACAGGCCGCGATGTATAAAGGCGCGAACCAAGCAGATTGCGTTCTTCGCCGCTAAAGGAGATGAAGAGGATAGTCCGGGAGGGATGCGATTCAACGTTGGTGAGGGCTCGGGCCACTTCCAAGATTACTGCTGTCCCGGAGGCATTGTCATCTGCGCCGGGAAAGAGCATTGCCCCTGGATGACCGAAGTGGTCTCGATGGGCTCCGATGATCACGGACTCTGTTCCGGTTCCAGGGATCATTCCTATTACATTGACTAAAATTCCATCCTCCGTCGTCCCCTTCCACTGGAGCGATGCAAACCGATCTGTTTGTGTTGCTTGTGATGACGATGTCTGGTTCAGACGCTCCTGAAGAACAAACAGGCGATTGGGAATGTCTCCGCTTGGCTTTTCGAGTAGTTCCTGGGCAAGAGCTGTGCTGATCCAGGCACCGGGGATAGCTTGGTCAGGAGGCAGTTGCCCGTAGAAGGCGGTGGGGTTACCGGTTACACCGCGGCGGATTTCATAGAGATGGAGAATGGGACCTGTTGCCGTCAGATAGCCGATCGCTCCACGTGCTCGTGCAACCCGAACTTTGTCGGCGTGACTGACGGTTCGTGAGTAGTGCTCCGGCTTGCCGCGTAGAAACAGCACGATGCAATTATTCACATCGACACCGGCATAGTCATCAATCCCTAGAGCAGGGTCGACGATGCCATATCCGACGAAGACGATGCGGGCTTGGAGATCCGCGGAGGGTGAATCGAAGACGGGAAAATAATCTGAGCCAAAAGTTTTGGTGGCCAAATGGTCTGTCTGACCGACTCGTAATATTGGATCCGAAGCTATCAGAGGAGTGGATACCAGGGTAGCCATCATACCTAATGAAGCACCATCTTTTCCCGTCAAAAAAGGTACTATCAGTGAACCATTGCGAATGAGTGGTAGACGCAAACCTGCCGAAAGGAACTCTTGCGCCATCCACTGCGCTGACTCACGATCCGCCTTTGTGCCGCTTTGCCTCCCATTGAACGAGGGGCTGCTGAGCGTTCGGATGTCGCCAAGCATCCGTTCTCCGGAGATTGAATCAAGCGCTGTCTGAAGGGCTGTCTCAGGTGATTGAGCCAAGCCTAACGTGAAGGGGAGAAGAAAGAAGACGGCAGCGAAGACCAGGATGCAATGGTTCCTGGTCTTGCTGAAGAAACGGATAAGACTCATAGTGATGCCCTGATCATGCAAGTTTGCATTCAAACGTGGGATCATAGCATGAGGGGAAAGCAAGTTGCAGAGCCACATGGAGCCCAGGTACTATTCGGCAACGCTTGAGTGAGTAACCGGACCAGAAGGACGAAAAACGCTTCTGCAGCAACGGAGTGAGTATGGCGGGTAGTGAATCAGGAAAGGGATTGTACGATCATTTGTATCGACGATTTTTCGAGCAGCGTGACAGCCATGACGGCTATTCGTTTCAGCAGGCTCCCGGCGGCAGTGCTCCGACGCCGGTGGTGACGTTCGGCGAGAAGCTGCGTTGGTGGACTTGTGACCGATGGCAACGACGAAAGAAAATACTCGCCGAACGGGATCGTCTGCAGCGAGAGATTCTTCAAATTGAGAAATCAGGAAGATCATAAGTATGCGCTATCTATGTTTGAGAAATATCGAATGAGTCCCGTCATAGGGCACGTCAGGACGGGATTCTTTGCCCTCGTGGTGTCCTGCCTCGGTCTCCTCATGGGGCACATT
This sequence comes from Nitrospira sp., assembly GCA_025936075.1. Classification (GTDB taxonomy): domain Bacteria; phylum Nitrospirota; class Nitrospiria; order Nitrospirales; family Nitrospiraceae; genus Nitrospira_D. The sequence goes on from JAICUC010000265.1 coordinate 4,633, forward strand.
CCTGGTTATGGAGTGCAGAAGGAAACACAGGAAGAAAAGGCTGCCAATCTCAAAAAGCAGGCGATGGGTGGGCTTTTCCAAAAGTGGACATTCGACCTGGATCAAACCAACGTTCAGCCCAGCAGCTTCGTCAAGGGTATTTCTACTGACGAGCCACTTGCAAATTGGATTGTCCAGGAATACGCAACGGCGCCTTCTCCGCCGAACATTATCGCCGGTTCCTCGAGTTGTACGCAGCTCTGCTATCAGGTGCTATTGGCCGACGGATTGGAGTATGAGTACCCGGATCTCAGCGTTCGCTTCCATGCGCAGGAAGGAACGGCCGGGCTCGGAGGCATAGTGTTTGGAGTGCGCGATACACGCAATTTTTACGCGGTGGTCGTCGATTCGATTAGTCAAAAGGTGCAGCTCGTTCGCATCTCGAATGGACGCGAACTGCTCCTCGCGCAGGCGTCGGCCAACTTGAAGCCGGTCGATTGGCATTCGCTCAGAGTGCAACGAAACACTATCATCA
>JAICUC010000157.1 GCA_025936075.1 Nitrospira sp.
GCGCGTTTGGCATCAGGGTTGCCCCGATACTCCACCCATCGTTCATGCGAACGCACGAGAGCTTGCAATGTTTTGGCCGGGACAGGCTTCTTCTTGTACGGACTCTTACATGCAGGAACCGGCGGCGAGGCCCCCTGGGAAGCAGATGAACCGGCCGCCCCGGCCCATGTAGCGGCGAATCCGATGAGGATGATGATTGATACAGGGAGGGTCGGCATGAAGAGACGCTTCATCACATATCTCCTTCGGTAATCTGCAATCGACTGTCTAGGTTGAGCTTTGCAAAGTCAAGGAAATCCGAAGGTCATAGCCGGCCCTGTCTCAGGGCTCACAGCACTTCAGAAAGTTGTCCAACTGCATCACGGAATGCGAGAGAGATCAAGGGAAGGCGGGGAATCGGTGCGATGTTAGCCTCCAGCTCAACACGTCAGGAAATCTGGATCAACTATTGTCCTCGTTGCGACAACAGGCGAATGTACGCCACGACGTCTTGCATTTCTCCGTCGGTGAGCCGGCCGCGCCACGAATGCATCGGACTGAAGACGATGCCGTGCTCGATGGTTCGCAGTAGTTCCTCATCGGATTTCAGGAACGATTGAAATCGCTGAAAATTGCTCGGCGGCACTTTCAATGAAGCGGCGGCGGGGCCATCGCCCCGGCCGCCTGGTCCATGGCAGCGTTGACAATGCCGCTCGTAGACGTCTTTCCCGCGTGCATGGTCAGGAGGATAGTCCTGGGCGTATAAGAAGGGGGATAGCATCAGGTAAATCAGAACGAGAAGTGTCCAAAGTCTCACGATGAAGAATCGATTCTCAGTGTATTGCGATTGCATGGTCCAGCTAGTCCTGCAGCGTATTCAAAAAGGCCGTCGTCCTCACCCGCCCGCCCCTGCGCGCCGAGACGCGCATGTCACCGAACAAGGCCGCAGAGAGGCGCACGGCGTCGCGAATAAGCGACGACACGTTTGGTGCGCGCCGGCGAGATGGTGAGCCGGCCGTGTCTTGTGGCGAAGCGTACTTCGAGCTGTACGTTGAGGGCCTGAACGATGCGAGAACGCCGTTGGCGGACTTTTTCAACACGCTGCTAACTCTTCTTTGTGGTGTGAGCTATAAATGGGCTGAAGAGTTGCCGCAGTTTTTTGCCGCCGCAGGCTGGGCAGGTCACTATCCCAGCTTCATGCTCCTTCAATGTCACCACGATCAACGACTCCTTCCCGCAATCGAGGCACGTATAGTCGTACATCGGCATGGCGAGCTCCTTTTGACGATCAGCCAAAAATCATGAGTGGATAGGTTCCCTGGTGCAACAGGGCATGGGAAACGCTGCCGAGTACCATGCGGGTAAGGCCGCGGCGCCCCCTGGATCCCACGAGAATCAGGTCTGGATTGAGGACCTTGGCTTGCTGAAGGATTCCATCAACCGGCGTACCCAACGTGGTCGCAATGCGGGTTTGATACCCCCAAGGGGTGAGCTTGGCTGCCGTCTCGCCGAGAAAGTCGTTTGCCTTGCGGAGAGCATGGGTTTCCATCTGCTCGGCTAAAACCGCATCCACCGGCCAGGGAGGCCTGGTATGGGGAAGGACGGTGAACAGAGTAATGGTGGGCGAATCCCGAAAGGGTTTCTGTTGAAGGAAGGCGAGGGCATGGTCCGCATCATAGGTTCCTTGTAAGGGAAGCAAGATGTCATGAAGCCTTTTCAAGGGACCGGGAAGAATCAGTTTCGTACCCGGCCCGAAGGTCAGCACCCGATGGGAGACGCTTCCAATGAGCCGTTCTTTGATCGGTCCAAGCCCTCGGGTACCCAAGAGAATCAATCCTACCTTGAGTTGTTCAGCCAAGGCCACGATCTGCTCCGCTGGAGATCCGACAATCAGATGCTTGGTGACCGGCCCGACGTCCAATGGAAGCAACGACACAATGCGATCCAGCAAGCGAACTCCGTCGTCATGCATGTTTCGTTCGACCGTCTCGTACAGTTCTTGCGCCGCTTCCGGCATCATCATCGGATAAGCGGGGCTATGGGTGTCGAGCACATGCACGATGTGAAGTGCCTCGGCGCGCGACAAGTACTTCAGGGACCGGACCGCCTCATACGAATGATCAGAACCGTCCACAGTGAGCAAAATTTTCATAACATCACCTTCAGCCTATCGGTCTGCGGCTGTCGCCATCCTGTTTTCTCTGGCCGATATTTACTGGCAGTCTGCAGGGCAGAAGAAAACAAAATATACGACGATCGCGAGACCTAAGCCTATCGCTCCAAGCAGAAGCCACTGAGCGCGTGTCATGCTTTTCCTCCATCACCGAAGATGATCTTCAGCAAGACCAATGCCGCTCAATGAAAAAATCATCAGGGGGTAAGGGAGTGAAGCGTAAGGAGTTCAGGAGTGAAGGAAAAAGACCCGTTATTGCGATGTTCTCTCGTCCCTCATCGGTTGCCCGTTATGTCTTCTGGCGCCTTCTGCTACAGGGAGCAAATGACTGCTGTAGCAGAGAGCCACTCCCAAACCCAAACCGCTGATAGCGTATGGCATATGGCAGAAGCAAGAGGCTCAAATCAATGCCGATTTCTTCTGGAGCCATACGCGACATGCCATACACTCCGGGCTCGCACGGTGGCACCACCCTTGCTCGGCTCAGAGACAGGAGGGCCTGCTCATGCCGCAAGAGGCGAATCTCTTCAAGACCATCCTGGTGCCGGTGGATTTCTCTCCTTGCTCAGATGAGGCATTCCGGGTCGCCTGTCAGGTCGCGCGGTTGTATGGAGCGACGCTGCTCGTTCTGCACGTGATCGATACCAGCGCCCTTGCCGCATTCAATCGACTGGGCCTGCTGGCCGTTCCATCCGATGCCGCCCCACAGCGTCGTCGCTTACGCCATCATGCCCGTCTGAATGTACGGCAGTTGTTGGAGTCGAAAGCAGCCGCAGAAGTGAAAACCACACGCCTGATTGTGGAGGGGGCGCCCTTCATCGAGATCGCCAAAGTTGCGCGTACGGGGAATATCGATCTGGTCGTCATGGGAAGCTACGGTGGACGGTCCGGCAGTGTGGACAAGATTTTCTTCGGTAGCACGGCCGAAAAAGTCGTTCGCACCGCGGGGTGTCCTGTACTGACCGTGCCGCTTGCCGCATCCGTCTCACAACACAAATCGACACGCTAACGACGATGGAGGGAATTATGACCATTGGAGGAAATCGGATGCAGTGGCATAGGTTGGGAACGGTTGCATCCATGGCGTTTCTGGCCTGGATGTATGGCGCAGCCCTTCAGGCCCAATCCGAACAAGTGGTTGAGGTGACGATCAAGGATTATCGGTTTGTGACGAAGCAGAGTACGTTGCGTCTGGGGTTTCCTACCGCCATTACCGTTCGGAATGAAGATGCCGTACGCCACGATTTCGGGTCGACCATGTTTGAGGGAATTCCGACACAGATAGAAAAGGACGGCGTGATTGCGTACGGCCGAGGGGTAGGGGGTGTCTTTCTCGACCCGAAACAGGACGCCACGATTCGATTTGACATGACGCGGCCTGGTCGGCAGGTCTTTCGTTGCTCTATCCACCCGACGATGAGCGGAGAGTTGCTGTTGTTGAGTGCGGAGGCGGTGTGAGTGTGCCCGCGGGAGGACCGAGCATTCTCTTTGCGACCGACGGGTCGTCTGGATCGGCGACCGCCGAGGCCTATGCCTGTGGATTGGCTCAATCATGGGGGACCTCGCTGATCGTGATGAGTGTGCTGGAATTTCCCCCCGGGATGGACCCCGACTATGCGGTGAATCGGCTGTACTTGGATGAATTGATGAAGGACGTCACGACGAAATTAACGGATCTGAAGGCGCGGGCGGTCGCCCTCGGGATTCCCGTACAATCGTATGTGGCAACAGGAATCCCGAGCGAGGAAGTGTTGACCGTCGCGCAGACCGAAGGGACCGAATTGATCGTGGTCGGAACGAGGGGGAAGACCGGTCTCGAACATATCTTGCTGGGAAGCACGGCTGAGCGGATCATTCGGAGGGCTCCCTGTCCCGTTTTGACCGTCCCAATGGACACACAGCGGGCGGAGGGAAGCTCGAACACAGAAAAGCCGAGCCCCACACCGAAGCGAATATTGGTGCCGGTGGATTTTTCCGACTGTTCGCTCGATGCCTTTGAGTATGCAGCGTTGATTGCACAACGATCGAAAGCCTCCCTGAAACTTCTTCATGTGCTGGAGCCGGTGTCGTACGGCCTCGATTTTACGCTTCCCCATTGGGCTCAGAGGGAATCGAGCAAGACAGCCATCACGGAGCGGTTATCCGATCTCGCCTCCATGCTCACATCCGTCGGCCTTGCGTCCGACTTCCTGATTTCAGGAGGGCTGCCGGCCGATTCCATTCTCAATACGGCCCGCGCTCAGTCGGTCGACGTGATCGTCATGGGGACTCATGGCCGTCGAGGCTTGTCTCATGTATTATTCGGCAGTGTCGCGGAATCCGTCGTGCGGAGATCGTCGTGTCCTGTGCTTACCGTACGGAACCCGAACCTACCGCCGGGCTATCGCCGTGTCCGTTCAGGACAATCGATGCCGACCAATGTTTAACCCAGGAGCGCGTTATGGCAACCCGTAGGACCCCGACCAGAAAAGTAAAAAGCCGAACCCCCTCCGCGGCCGGCCAAGCCCGGAAGCCCCTCGAATTGCCGGGTGGAATGTGGGAGCGGATTTCGCGGAAAGCGTACGAGCTCTGGGAACAGCGCGGACGCCAAGAAGGCAGCGCGCTTCGAGATTGGCTCGACGCGGAAGAAATCATCATGGAAGAAATCCGTGAAACACGCGAGTGAACAAGCGGTAGGATTCCGGACTCCTCGGTCTCCGTCTTTGGATGGAGCGCTCTCCCGCCTGGAAAGGCTTTCAGGAAAACCGGAATTCAGGTTGCAACGTGAACTGGCGCATGCACGCGCACTCAAGCCGTATTTGGAAGGAAGCACAGGACGGCTTGTCTCGCCGCTGGAACAAGAAATAGAACTGGCGAGTCTCTACCTGTTCTGCGACTATTATCCGGATGACGGACAGCTGACGCTTATCGAACAACTGCGCGACGTCATCACCGAGCACATTCCCGACGAGGAGCGGCAGTGGCTCGATCCTTTAAAACATTCTTATTTCGATATACTGAAACCCACCTCGCCGCCCACACTCGGCCAAGATCTCGTGCTGCAATCACTTGCTGATGGAGCGAGGCTGGTCCTACCCAGTGGAGAATTCGTCAAGGATTTTGCGGCGGACCGTCCGCTGGTGACCCGTGTCATTCATGATCCCAACACCCAGGAGTCCGACAGGGCCGTATGGGCCGGTTGTGGAATCACCATGTCACAAGCCGAGGCAAAGGCCTTGCTCGACATCACGTCGGAATGGCGTCGAGAGATGGAGATGACGACCGGATCCTTTGCGCTGGGAGAATGGAAGGAGTTTGCCAAGCGATTCGGCTACATGATTCTCTGGGCGTTCGCTCAACGGCGCACGGAAGCCTTGGCGGATGCCGTCGTCCATATCGGCTATCGCAATCCAGACGGCCGACCCTATCTCTATGCGGTCGCTCTGTATGACCACCACGAACATCGATTCTTCACTGAAGCCCTGTCGGACATGGACGAATTTCATATCGAAAAGCCGAGTGCGGATGATACGCAGAGCGCCGCGAGGGATCGGCCCTTGGTCCGGCAATGGGTACAACACGAAGGGGGTGGGCTCGTCGCCCGACTCACGCTCACCGCGTTTCAACTCATCGTGGAGTGCGACAGCGCGCAGCGGCTGGACTCCATCAAGCATCGGCTCGCGGCCTCGTTGGGATTTTCATTGCATTTCCGAGGCGAGACATTGGCGCCGCCGGCCCGGCAACTATCAATGGCCGAACTCATGTCCGAGGAACCCCCGACGTTGGTCGTGACGCCGGAAGAAGACCGGACGCTGCTCAACCAATTCCTGGAGACAGCGTATTTGGAGTGGTCGGATCAGCCGCATCTCGCGCTCGGCGGACAAACGCCTCGGCATGCGGCGGCAACTGCGGCATTGCGGGGCAAGGTCGGTGAGCTGATCGACGACATGGAGCGGCACGATCCGGGCCGTCGGCGGTTTGGGAAGGCGGCTTTCAGTTATAACCGGCTTCGCGCTCATGTCGCCTTGGAAGAACTGCCGGAGTCGCGCTTGTCTCCTGACGAGACGGAGTATACAACCATGCCGGAGATGAAGAAGAAGTAAGGCTCGATGAGACATAGTCTAGGGAGAAGCCGATGACAGAACAACGTCCGACGGTCGGTATTCTTGTCGGTGGCGGCCCGGCTCCGGGAATCAATAGTGTCATCAGCGCGGCCACGATCCGCAGTATTCTTGGAGGATCGGATGTGTTGGGGATCATCGACGGGTTCAAATGGCTCATGGATGGGAGCACGGGACAAATACGCCCGCTCTCGATCGAGGACGTGAGCCGAATCCATTTTCAGGGAGGGTCCTACCTGGGCACGTCACGTGCGAACCCGACCAAAAACGCGGAGTCGCTCGACAACGTGGTGTTTGCGCTGTCGAGTCTCGGCATCACGCGCGTGATGACGATCGGCGGGGACGATACGGCGTTTTCGGCGATGAAGCTGGAGGAACGAGCCGGCGGTCGTTTTCAAGTCATCCACATTCCCAAGACCATTGACAACGATCTTGATCTTCCTTATGGCATTCCGACGTTCGGGTTTCACACCGCTCGTCACGTCGGGGCCGAGATCGTGAAGAATCTGATGGTGGATGCCCGCACCACCACACATTGGTACTTGGTCGTGACCATGGGACGCAAGGCCGGTCACCTCGCCTTGGGTATCGGAAAGGCAGCCGGTGCGACGCTGACGGTCATTCCGGAGGAGTTTCACGAACGGCCTGTCAGGCTGCAACGAGTCGTCGATCTTTTGATCGGAGCCATGATTAAACGGTTGGATCATGGTCGGACCGATGGGGTTGCGGTCCTGTCCGAAGGACTGATCGAAATTCTCGACCCGCGCGATCTCGGCGGGTTGGAGCACGTGGAGCGAGACGAATATGGGCATTTGCGGATGAATCAGGTGGATGTCGGCGATGTGTTGCGGCGTGAATTGACGAAGCAGCTTCACCGGTTGGGATTTTCCACCAGCCTGGTGGCGAAGAACGTGGGGTATGAGCTCCGCTGCGCCGATCCGATTCCCTACGATATTGAATACACTCGAGACCTCGGCTATTGTGCCGCTCAATATTTACTCGACGGCGGGACCTCGGCCATGGTCTCAATTCAAAACGGACGGTTCACCCCGATTCCGTTTAAGCAGCTGATGGATTCCTCCACCGGACGGGCCAAAGTGAGAATGGTGGACATGGATTCCCAGTCCTATCAAATCGCCCGGCAATACATGATTCGTCTCACCGGGGAGGACCTGAAGAATCAGGATGCGCTGGGTCGCTATGCCGCCTTAGCAGGCCTGTCTCCGGAAGCATTTCGAGAACGGTTCAGCACCGTTCTCTGAACAATATGGATGCATCAAAGGGTATTCGACATGAAGATTCTTGCGGCAACCGATGGATCGAAACATGGTAGCTGGGCGATCGAATGGTTGGCGGAGATACCGTTCGCCGTGCAGCCGGTCGTTCGTGTCCTCCATGTCGTCGATGTGGCGAGCATTCGGGCTCCGTTTCTGATCCAACCGGCGGTCGTCGGGACCGCACGGTACATCCAGTCCGAAGTGAAGCGGATGGAAACGGCGGCGAAATCCACAAAAAAA